>JABCYT010000526.1 GCA_013290035.1 Alphaproteobacteria bacterium | reverse complement strand
GACCGAAGGAGCGCAACGTCTGGGATCTCTTCCCGGCCAAGGACGCCGACGCGCCCTGCCTCGTCTTCATCCATGGCGGCTATTGGCAGCGCAACAGCCGCGACCAGTTCGCGAGCCTGATCGCCGGCGTGCACGCCCATGGCTGGGCGGGCGCCCTGCCGGGCTACACCCTGGCGCCCGACGCCTCGCTCACCGAGATCGTGGCCGAGATCCATGCGGCGCTCGACTGGCTGGTGGCCAACGGGCCGGCGCACGGCATCAAGGGCAAGGTGATCCTGTCGGGCTGGTCGGCCGGCGGCCATCTGACGGCGCAATGCCTGGGCCACGCCCGGGTGAGCGCGGGCCTCGCCGTGTCGGGCGTGTTCGAGCTGGGGCCGATCCGCGACACCTACCTGAATGACAAATTGCAGCTCACCGACGCCGAGCTTGCGAGCCTCTCGCCGCTCCGCCTGCCCATGGTGAAAAAGCCGCTGGCCATCACCTACGGCACGGCCGAACTGCCGCCCCTGGTCGCCGACAGCCGCCACCTCCATGCCAGGCGGGCCGCGGAACACCTGCCGGGGGTGCTGATTCCGGTGGCGGGCGCCGACCATTTCACCATCACCCACGAACTGCGCGATGCCGACGGCGCGCTGACGCGGCAACTCATGCTGCTCAGCTAAGTCCGTTTGGCACGGCTGTTGCGAGCCTCCGGGCAACCAAGCCGGGAGGCCCTCATGATCCAACGTCGACGTCTGCTCGCGGGTGCGGGCTTTGCCGCCGCCACCGCCGCAACTACCTTGGCCGCCCCGGCCGTCCTGCGGGCCGAGACCCGCACGGTCAAGATGGGCGCGCTGCGGCTGGTCCATTCCATGCCGCCGTATTTCTATGAAAAATTCGCGCCGGCCGATCTCAAGATCGAGATCATCGTTTTCGACAGCCCGACCGACGGCAAGAACGCCGTGGTCACCAAGTCGGTCGATTTCGGCACCTTCGGCATCGCCGCCGCGATCCTGGGCGGCGCGGTCGGCGAGCCCGTCGTCGTCGTGGGCGCGCTCTCCAACAAGGGCATGGGTGTCATCTCCAAGGCGGGCTCCGACATCAAGACCGTCAAGGACCTCAAGGGCAAGCGGGTCGGCATCTGGCCGGGCTCGACCCAGGAAGTCTTCATCATGGAGCGGCTGCGCATGGAGGGCCTGTCGATCAAGGACGTCACGGCTGTGCGCGTGCCGTTCGGCGAGATGCCCGCCATGCTGGCGCGCGGCGACGTCGACGCCTATGTCGGCGCCGAGCCGGGCCCGGCTCTCTCGATCACCTCGGGCGCGGGCCAGCTCGTCGAGTATCCCTACTCGACGCCGATGGGCGGGCTGAACATGATCTTCGGCACCCACGAGGACACCGTCGCCAAGAATCCCGACCTGGTGCGCACGATGCTGAAGACCCATCGCCAGGCCGTCGAGTTCATGATGGCCAACAAGCCCCTGGTGACCGACATGACGGTGCAGAAGCTGGGCGCCAACCGCGCCGCCGTCGACCAGGCGCTGGGCGCCAACAATGTCGAATATGTCTGGAAGCTCGACGCCACCGTACAGGGCCAGGCCAAGACCTACGCCCAGCAGATGCTCGAGCTGAAGCAGATCCGCGCCCTGCCCAAGTTCGAGACTTTCCTCAATCCGAAGTTCTCGGACGAGATCGCCAACAGCTAGGATGCCATGACGATCGCCGACGCCAGCCTCGACACGGGCGCCGAGCCGGCGGCAGCTTCCGCCGGCCGTCCGAGGTCGCTGTGGCGCCGCGCCAAGCCGGTCGTCCTGGCGCTGATCGTGCCGCTGCTGTTGCTGGCCTTCTGGCAGGTGGCGACGACTGAGCGCTGGACCCTGCTGATCCCGACGCCCTACGCGGTCGCCGAGTACATGGTCGATTTCGCCGTCGGCGGAATCTACGACGATGCCTATTCAGGGACCTTGCTCACCCATCTGCTGGCGTCGATGAGCCGGGTCTATGGCGGCTTCGCGCTGGCCGCCCTCTTCGCCCTGCCGATCGGCATCATGGTCGGCCGCATGCCGACGGCGCGCATGCTGCTCGATCCCTTCCTGCAGGTCATGCGGCCGATCCCGGTCACGGCGTGGCTGCCGCTGTCGATGATCCTGTTCGGCCTGGGCGCCAAGTCGGCTTTCGCGCTGGTCTGCCTCGGCGCCTTCTATCCGATCCTGCTCAACACCATCTTCGGCGTGCGCTCGGTCGATCCCAAATTGTTCGAGGCGGCCTCGATGCTGGGCTGCCGCGGCAACGCGCAGTTCTACAAGGTCGTGCTGCCGGCCGCGACGCCCGCCATCTTCACCGGCCTGCGGCTCGGGCTGGGCCTCGCCTGGTTCGTCATCGTGGTCGGCGAGATGACCGGCGTGCCGCAGGGCCTGGGCGCGGTCATCATGGATGGCCGCACCTTGTCGCGCACCGAGCTGGTGATCTGCGGCATGATCGTGATCGGCGTCGCGGGCTATCTCTCCGACCGGGTGGTCGTGCTGATCGGCAACCGGCTGCTGCGCTGGAGCCCCAACCATCATGGCTGACACGGCGGACCCCATCGTCGAGATCAAGCGGGTCTCCAAAGTCTTCCAGCTGCAGGACCAGACGATCCATGCACTCTCCGACGCCAGCCTCTCGATCGCCAAGGGCGAGTTCGTCTGCCTGATCGGCGCGTCGGGCTGCGGCAAGTCGACCCTGCTGCGCATCATGGCGGGCTTCGAGCAGCCATCGTCCGGCGAGGCGTTGATGTGGGGCAAGCCGATCGCCGAGCCCGATCCCTCGCGCGGCATGGTGTTCCAGGACTATGCGCTGTTCCCGTGGCTGAGCGTGCGCGACAACATCGCCTTCGGCCCGATCGCGCGCAGCCTGGCGAGTTCGCAGGTCAAGGAGACGGTCGACACGTTCATCGAGCTGGTGGGTTTGGCCAAATTCGCCAACGCCTATCCGCACCAGCTCTCGGGCGGCATGAAGCAGCGGGTGGCGATCGCCCGCGTGCTCGCCAACGACGCCGAGCTGGTGCTGATGGACGAGCCGTTCGGCGCCCTCGACGCCATGACGCGCGAGCGCCTGCAGGACGAGCTGCTGGAGATCTGGCAGCGCACGAAGCTCACGGTCGTCTTCGTGACGCACTCGGTCGAGGAGGCGATCTTCCTCGCCAACCGCGTGGTGGTGATGACGCCCGGCCCCGGCCGCATCGAAAGCGACAATGCGCTCGACCTGCCGCGCCCGCGCGACGTCGCGAGCCCGGAATTCAACGCCATCCGTCGCGTGCTCGGGGCGAAGCTTCATAGCCATCATCAGAAGAAGGCTGCTTGAAGCGACTTCCTCCCCTGCGCGGATTCCGCGCAGGGGAGGTGCCCGCGAAGCGGGCGGAGGGGTCATGAGCCACGAAGAGTCGCTGTTGCCCATGACCCCTCCGTCGCCGTATGACGGCGACACCTCCCCTTCGCGGGATCCGCGAAGGGGAGGAGATGAGAGGGGCAATGGCGAACAAGGTCTACAAGGATGCCAAGTCGGCGCTCGAGGGCGTGCTGCAGGACGGCATGATGGTGATGTGCGGCGGCTTCGGGCTGGTCGGCATTCCCGACAGACTGATCCATGCGTTGCGC
>JABCYT010000525.1 GCA_013290035.1 Alphaproteobacteria bacterium | reverse complement strand
CGGAGATGACCCGCACGCCCTCGTCGAGGCTGGCGCAGATCTTGTCGGGGGTGGCGCCTTCCAGGAAGGCCAGCTTGTTCCATTTGCAGGAAGCAAAGACCCGGCCGCGGGCTTCCTCCATGACCGACGGGTAGGGGCGGCGCTGCAGAGCCGTGTAACCCAGCGACAGACCCAGATCACCCGGTCCCAGCTCGGCAAACCCCAATCCAGGCACCGCCAAGATTTCCTCGCAATGGGCGACGCCAGGTGGGCTTTCGATCTTTACACCGAGCAGAAGTTCGCCTTGCGGATTGAGCGGCCACGGCTCGCAGCGGGCGAAATACTCTTGCTGATCAATGCCCCAGACCGGAGCCGCGGTCGGTTCCGAGCCGCGGCCGCGCGTGCCGTGACCGATCTTGTCGGCGCCTGCTTTGTGATGCGGGAAGCGGCAGGCGCGGACGAACTCCTTCACCGCGTCGGCCGATTCGGCCTGGCAGAGCAGGATGCCGTGCACGCCGCGCGCCAGGATCTGGCGGAACTGCCAGGCATTGAAGGCGACATTGGGCCCGTCGATGCCGTTGACTGGCGCCTCGACGATGATGGCGGGCGTGCGGTGGCCGGAATTGGTCGGTCCGCCATCGACCAGGCCGCGCATGTATTCGGCGAGCGCCGTCATGTCGAAGGCGCCGTGCTCCATGCCGACATTGATGTAGTCGGCCCAGGTCTTGGCGTCCTGGCGGCCCTGCTCGTAGGTCAGCACGTGGCCGGTATGCGGGCCGTCGTAGTAGATCGCCTGGTCGGCTTCCAGCAACTCGATGGCGCGGTTGATGCGCTTGGCCATGGGCGTTTCCTCCGTTTTCTTGCGGCCAGCATAGCCGTAGAGTGGCGCCCGGCCGCGTCAAAAATTCGACGGAGAGGAAACCATGATCAAGTTCTATTACAACACCGCGCCCAACCCGACCAAGGTGGCGCTGGGCCTGGAAGAAATGGGCCTGCCCTACGAACTCGTGCCGGTCGACACGCGCAAGGGCGAACAGCACACGGCTTCGTTCCTGGCGATCAATCCCAACGCCAAGGTGCCCGCCATCGTCGATGACGGCGTCACGGTGTTCGACAGCAACGCCATCCTGCTCTACCTGGCGGAAAAGACCGGGAAGTTCCTGCCCGGCACGTCGCTGGCGGCGCGGGGCGAGATGTTCTCCTGGCTGATGTTCGTGGCGTCGGGCATCGGCCCCTATTCGGGCCAGGCCGTGCATTTCCGCAATTTCGCCCCCGAACCCAAGGACTATGCGGTCAATCGCTACACCTTCGAGGCGCAGCGCCACTGGGGCATCCTGGAAGCGCGCCTGGGCAAGCACCGCTATATGTGCGGCGATGCCTACACCATCGTCGACATGGCGGTGTGGGGCTGGTCGCGCCTGCTGCCCAACGTGCTGGGGCCGGATGCCGCCAAGCAGCTGCCCAACCTGCAGCGTCACCTCGCCGAGATCAGCGCCCGCCCGGCCGCCGTGCGCGCCCTGGCGCTCAAGGACAAGCACGCCTTCAAGACGGAGATGGACGAGACCGCCCGCCTGGCGATGTTCCCGCATCTTGCGAAGAAGGTCGCCTGACCCCGGCGGTGCTTGGCATCTTCGACCTGCGCGAGCGGCCGCAGTACACGGCCGCCGTCGTAGGGAGAATCTGGCAGGCGTTCTGGCAGCACAAGGGAACGCCGCTCGCTTAGATCAGCGATTGTCTCGACGCTCTCCTGAAGGCGGACGGCGCCCTGCGTTGCAGAACTTTTACACGGCACGCGGCTACACCAGCGGATTCCGCTCGGGGTGACAGTTACGACCGATCGCATCCGGCATGAACAAATTTAGGCATGGCCGGCTGGCTGCCATCCCCCAACTGGGGGAATGGTCTTCAGGCTTTCACCGTGCTTCGGTGCCCTTAACGTGACAATGTCTGGAATAGACATTTCTGTGCCGATGCCGTTTCATGCGCGAATTGATGAGAACCTTTAGCGCAGGCCTGAGATTTGCCGGGCCGCTGGCACAAACGGCCACGCTGGGAGTGCTGCATGACACCATCTCATCCGATCGTCTTCCTCGTCGACGTGGACAACACGCTGGTCGACAATGACGGGATCCAACAGGATCTGAAAGACCATCTCGAGCGCACCTATGGTCTCGCGGCTCGCGAACGCTATTGGCGGATTCTGGAGGATCTGTTCACGGAGCTGGGCTATCGCGACTACATCGGCGCCCTTCAGCGCTTCCGCGTCGAACACCCGCGCGAGGTGGAGCTGCTGTCGATGTCGTCATTTCTCATGGATTACCCCTTCGCCGACCGGCTCTACCCGGGCGCCCTCGAGGTGCTGAAGCGGCTGCGCGGCCTTGGCCCGACCGTGATCCTGTCGGATGGTGATGTCGTCTTTCAGCCGCGCAAGGTCGAGCACGCGGGCATAGCCGATGTCGTGGACGGACACGTGCTGATCTACATCCATAAGGAAGAGGCCCTGGATGACGTCGAGCGGCGCTATCCGGCCGAGCATTACGTTCTTGTGGACGACAAGCTCCGTATCCTGGACGCGGTCAAGCAAATCTGGGGAGAGCGCGTGACGACCGTGTTTCCGCGCCAGGGCCAATATGCTCACGATGCGAAATTGCTCAGCGCGTTGCCGCCGGCGGATGTAACGATCGAGCGTATCGGCGACTTGCTCCATTATGACTTGCCGCGGCTACGAACGGCGCCGCACGCCCTTGCCTCAAGCCCAAAGGTGACAGGATGAAACCAACCAGGAAGCTTCACGATCTCGGCCAGAGC
The DNA here is from genome assembly GCA_013290035.1 of Alphaproteobacteria bacterium. GTDB lineage: Bacteria > Pseudomonadota > Alphaproteobacteria > Reyranellales > Reyranellaceae > Reyranella. The sequence continues at coordinate 831 of JABCYT010000525.1, read as the reverse complement.
CTGTGGCTCGACAACATCACCCGCGAGCTGCTGAACAGCGGCACGCTCAAACGCTACATCGACGAGCTCTCGGTGACGGGCCTCACCTCGAATCCCACGATCTTCGATCATGCGATCAAGAACAGCGCGATCTATGACGGCGACATAGCCAGCACGGCGTCCGCCGCCAAGTCGGGAGAGGACCTGTTCTTCGGCCTCGCCCTGGCCGACCTGACCCGCGCCGCCGACCTGTTCCAGTCCGTCTTCGCCCGCACCGACGGCGTGGACGGCTGGGTGTCGCTCGAGGTCTCGCCCGTTCTCGCCCATGACACCAAGAGCACCCTGGCGGCTGCGCTCGGTCTTCACAAGCGTGCCGGCAAGCCCAACCTCTTCATCAAGATTCCCGGCACGCCGGAAGGCCTGCCGGCCATCGAGGAGGCGATCTTCGCGGGCGTTCCGGTGAACGTCACGCTGCTGTTCTCGCGCGAGCAATATGTCGCCGCGGCCGACGCCTATCTGCGCGGTGTCGAACGGCGCATCGCGGCGGGGCTCAACCCGGCCGTCGCCTCGGTCGCCTCGCTCTTCGTCAGCCGCTGGGATGTCGCGATCACCGACAAGGTGCCCGGCGAGCTCACCAACCGGCTCGGCATCGCGATCGGCCAGCGCGCCTACAAGGCCTATCGCGAGCTGCTCGATTCGGCGCGTTTCCAGCGCGTCGCCAATTCAGGCGGCCGGGCCCAGCGCCTGCTGTGGGCCAGCACCGGCACCAAGGACCCAAAAGCTTCCGACAGCCTTTATGTGAAGGCTCTCGCTGCACCTTTCACCGTCAACACTATGCCGGAGGCCACGCTC
>JABCYT010000524.1 GCA_013290035.1 Alphaproteobacteria bacterium | reverse complement strand
CTCGGGGCTGTTGCCGATCATGAAATCGATCGAAAGCCGCCCCGTGACGCCGGCCTCCTTCATCAAAGCCTGGGCCTTGGCGATGTCGCGTTTGGGGATGGGGAAGGCCTGCTGGTAGTACGGACTCTGCGGATTGACCCATTGATTGCCCGGCACGAACTCGCCGTTGAACACCACCTGGTTCAGAGCTTCGCGGTCGATCGAGAGCTCGAGGGCGCGGCGCACGCGGGCATCCTTGCCCAGCGGGTTATCGGCCTTGGGTCCGTTGGCGACGTTGATCAGGATGGCAAAGAAGCCGAGGGACACCGCCTTGCTGAGCCTGAGTTTGGGGTCGTCGCGGACCGTCTTGATGTCGGTCGCCAGCAGGCGCTCCATCATGTCAAGACCGCCCGACCTGAGATTGGCCAACCGCACGGTGCTGTCGACGATCGGCAGATAGGTGATCTTGTCGATCAGGACATGATCCTTGTTCCAGTAGTCGGCGAACTTCTCGACCACGATGCGGTCCTGCGGGACCCGCTCGACGAACTTGTAGGGGCCGGCGCAGACGGGCTTCAGCGCGAACTTGTCGCCTGCCGCCTCGGCCGCCTTGGGCGAGACCATCATGCCGGCCCGGTCGGTAAGCTGAGAGAGCAGCGGCGAGAAAGGCTGTTTGAGGTTGAGCTTGACCGTGAGTGGATCGACGACCTCGACGTTGTCGACGGCGGCAAGCTCTGGCTTGCGGAACGAGCCTTTCATGTTCATGTGCCGTTCGAGGCTGTACTTGGCCGCTTCGGCGTTGAGCGGCTCGCCGTCATGGAACTTCACGCCAGGGCGCAGCTTGATCGTGACCGTCTTGCCGTCAGCCGACGTCTCATGGCTGAGCGCAAGCTGCGGCACGATGCTCGACTTCTCGTCGATGTCGAACAGCTTGTCGCAGAGCGCCGCGAAGACGATGCGGGTGGTGTAGAAGCGCGATGTAGTGGGATCGAGGCCGTCCGGATCGTCACCCAGCCCGATGCGCAGATGGGTCTGAGCGAACGCGGCGCCGGCGGCCAAGCTGAGAGCGAAAGCCAAGGCAATGGTGCGAACTGTCTGTCTCATGGCGTCTCCTCAAACCCGGGGTGCACACTGCACGCCCCGTGCCATTCCGGCTTTTTCACGCCGCCGAGGCGTAGATCCGGTCGAGGTCTCGATCGTCGTAAGCGTATTCGGTCGAGCAGAATTCGCACTTCACGACCACGCGCCCCGAGGTGTCGCGCAGGTCGGAGAGTTCCTCGCGCTTCAGCGCGCGCAGCACGCGGTCGATGCGCTCGCGGCTGCAGCGGCAGCGGGCGCCGAAGATCCGCCGCTCGAAGACGCGCGGCCGCTCGGCATGGAACAGCCGCAACAGGAGCTGCGCGCTCGCGAGCTTCGGATCGAGCATCTCGGCGTCGGTCGCCGAGGCCATCAGGATGACCGCCTTGCGCCAGTCGTCCTCGCGCTGCTCGGGATCGACGTCGATGCGGCCGGCGTCGAACTCCGGCATCTGCTGAACCGTGAGCGCGGCCGCCCGCCAGTGGCCGGTGCCGTCCCGCTCCTCGCGCCGAGCCGCGATCTTGATGCCGGTTGGCAGCTGCTCGGACTGGCGGAAATAGGTGTGGGCGCAGTCGGTGAGCGTGCCGCCCTCGAGCGGCACCACGCCCTGGTAGCGTTGGGTGTGCTGGCCCTGGTCGACGGTGAAGGCGAGGCGGCCGTGGCCGAACAGACGCGGCACGTAACCTTCAGGCGCCTCGGAAAGGCCGCCCAGCGCCACGGCGAGCTTCCAGGAATCGAACTGGGCATAGCCGCGCAGCGCGCCGTCCGAGGTGAGGTCGGTGACCAAGAGCCGGATCGGCCCGTCGCCGCTGATCTGCAGGGTGAAGATGCCGTCGTATTTCAGCGACGTCGCCAGCGCGGCGCAGAGCGTCATCGCCTCGGCGAGCGGCCGCGCCACGGCCAGCGGATAGCCGTGGCGCTCGATGATGGCGTCGAGCGCCGGGCCCAGGCGGACCAGCCGGCCGCGCACCCCCAGCGCGTCGAGCTGGAAGGGCAACGCGCGGTCCCAGTCGGTCGCTTTCGGGTCGGAAGTTGAGGGGACTTCCGACGAGCCGCTCACAAGGTTGTCCTCATGGGGCCGTCCTCACGAGAGGCACCAGGCGAGGATGCTCTTCTGCGCGTGCAGGCGGTTTTCCGCCTCGTCGAACACCACCGACTGCGCACCGTCGATCACGTCGGCGGTGACTTCTTCGCCGCGATGCGCCGGCAGGCAGTGCATGAAGATGGCATCGGACTTGGCCTGCTTCATCAGCCGCTGGTCAACCTGGTAGCCGCGCAGCAGGTTGTGCCGGCGGGCGGCACTCGGGCTCTGCGGGTCCTCGTCGCCCATCGACACCCAGGTATCGGTGACGACGCAATCGGCGCCGCGCACGATCGTCTCGGGATCGTGGCCGATAGTGATGCGGCCCTTCGACTTCGCCGCCCAGGCCAGCACGTCGGCCGGCGGCTTCAGTTCCGGCGGGCAGGCCACGCGCAGCTCGAAGTCGAACTGCACGGCGGCGTGGATCCAGCTTGTCGCCATGTTGTTGCCGTCGCCCGACCAGGCGATCGCGCTGCCCTGGATGGGGCCGCGATGCTCTTCGTAGGTCATGACGTCGGCCATCAACTGGCAGGGATGCGTCTTGTCGGTGAGGCCGTTGATCACCGGCACGGTCGCATACTTGGCCATCTCGAGGAGCTTCTCCTCGACGGTGGTGCGCATCATGATGATGTCGACGTAGCGCGACAGCACGCGCGCGGTGTCGGCGATGGTCTCGCCGCGCCCGAGCTGGGTGTCGGTGCGGCCCAGCATGATCGTCTGGCCGCCCAGCTCGCGCATGCCGACCTCGAACGACACGCGGGTGCGCGTCGAGGGCTTCTCGAAGATCATGGCGAGCGTCTTGCCGCCCAGCGGCTTGTCGTGCCCGCCGTTGGAGCGCGCCTTCTTCATCGCCTTGCCGCGATCGAGGATCTGGCGAAGCGTCTTGGGATCGACCTGATCGAGGTCGAGGAAGTGCTTGGGTTCCGCCATGACGCTACTCGGCAGCCTTGGCCGCCTCGAACGACTGCGCGGCCTTGCTCAGGATGTCGATGCCCTCGTCGAGCGCGGCCTTGTCGGCGATCAGCGCCGGGAAGACGCGGATCACGTTCTCGCCGGCCGGCGGCACCAGCAGCCCGAGCGACTGCAGGCGGTTGACCATGTCGCCCGCTGGCACGGCCGGGGTGCACTGGATACCCTGCAGGAAGCCCATGCCGCGCTGCTCGACGAAGACCTTGGAATGCTTCTTCACGAGACCTTCGAGCTGGCCTTTGAGGTACTCGCCCTTCTCACGCACGGCGTCGATAAAGCCGGGCTTGAGCAGCTCGTCGAGAACGGCGTTGGCCACGCCGGTGGCCAGCGGGTTGCCGCCATAGGTCGAGCCGTGCGTGCCGGGCACCATGCCGACCGCCGCCTTCTCGGTCGCCATGAAGGCGCCGATCGGGAAGCCGCCGCCCATGCCCTTGGCGATCGCCGCGACGTCGGGCTTAACGCCCGACCAGTCGTAGCCCCACATCTTGCCGGTCCGGCCGAAACCCGTATGGATCT
>JABCYT010000523.1 GCA_013290035.1 Alphaproteobacteria bacterium | reverse complement strand
GCGCCGACCTCGACGCCGGTGCGGCACTCGACGCCCTCGGCCTCCATCTGGCGGGTGCGCCGATCGATCAGCCGCTTCTCCATCTTGAAGTCGGGGATGCCGTAGCGCAGCAGCCCGCCGATGCGGTCAGCCTTCTCGAACAGGGTGACTGCGTGGCCGGCGCGCGCCAGCTGCTGGGCACAGGCCATGCCGGCCGGGCCGGAGCCGACGACGGCGACCCGCTTGCCGGTCTTGCGGGGCGTCACCAACGGGACGATCCAGCCCTCTTCCCAGCCGCGATCGACGATTGCGCACTCGATCGACTTTATGGTGACCGGGTTGTCGTCGATGTTGAGCGTGCAGGCGGCTTCGCAGGGCGCCGGGCAGATGCGGCCGGTGAATTCCGGGAAGTTGTTGGTCGAGTGCAGCACTTCGAGCGCCTCTTGCCAGCGGTCGCGGCGCACCAGCTCGTTCCAGTCGGGGATCAGGTTGTTGACCGGGCAGCCGTTGTGACAGAACGGAATGCCGCAATCCATGCAGCGCGCGCCCTGCCGCGACACCTCGGCAGCCGGCAGCGGCAGCACGAATTCCTTCCAGCTCTTCAGGCGCTTCTCGACCTTCTCGTAGGGCCGATCCTTGCGCTCGATTTCCAGAAAGCCGGTGGGCAGGCCCATGGGCTTGGTCACTCCATTTTTTGTCATCCTGAGCGAAGCGAAGGATCTCATGACGCTCGTTCATGAGATCCTTCGCTGCGCTCAGGATGACATGAGGTTATTCCGCCGCGACCGCTTTGGCCGCGGCGCGCTCGCGCGCCTGCAGGAGCGCGCGCTTGTAGTCCTTGGGCATCACCTTGATGAAGCTCTTGAGCGCGTTGGCCCAGTCCTCCAGGAGCTCGCGCGCCCGCGCGCTGCCGGTGTGAAGGTGGTGGCGTTCGACGAGAATGCGCAGGCGTTCCGCGTCGAAGCGCAGCATGTCGCCCATGCCGTTGTCGTCGGCGTTCAACGCCCGCTGATGCGGCCGCGCCGGATCGTCCTTGTCGCCCAGCGCGATCGAAACCGGCTCGAGCTCGACCATCGACGGGTTGCACAGCTCGCCGAAGCGCGCCTTCGGATCGTAGACATAGGCGATGCCGCCCGACATGCCGGCCGCGAAGTTGCGTCCGGTGTCGCCCAGCACGACCACGACGCCGCCGGTCATGTATTCGCAGCCATGGTCGCCCGTGCCCTCGACGACCGCGACGGCGCCCGAGTTGCGCACCGCGAAGCGCTCGCCGGCGACGCCCTCGAAATAGGCCTCGCCGCCGATGGCGCCGTAGAGCACGGTGTTGCCGACGATGATGTTCTCCAGCGGATCGCGCCGGCATCCCTTGGGCTGGCGCACGACGACCCGGCCGCCCGACAGGCCCTTGCCGACATAGTCGTTGGCGTCGCCCGACAGCTCGAGCGACACGCCGTGCGCCAGGAAGGCGCCGAAGCTCTGCCCGGCGGTGCCCGAAAGCTTCACCGAGATCGTGTCCTCGGGCAGGCCGCCATGGCCGGAGCGCAGGGCGACCTCGCCCGACAGCATGGCGCCCACGGTGCGGTTGACGTTGCCGATCGGCAGCTCGACCAGCACCGGCTCGCCTCTATCGAGCGCCGGTTGGGCCGCCTCGATCAGCCTGTGATCGAGCGCCTTGTCGAGCCCGTGGTTCTGGCGCTCGCTGTTCCAGATCGCCACGCCCTCGCGCGCCGGCGCCACGTACAGCAACCGCGAGAGATCGACGCCGCCCGCCTTCCAGTGATCGACGGCGCGGCGCGTGTCGAGGCGGTCGACCCGGCCGATCATGTCGTTCAGGGTACGGAAGCCCAGGCGCGCCATGATCTCGCGCAGCTCCTCGGCCACGAAGAAGAAGTAGTTGATGACGTGCTCGGGCTGGCCGGTGAAACGCTTGCGCAGCACCGGGTCCTGCGTCGCCACGCCGACCGGGCAGGTGTTGAGATGGCACTTGCGCATCATGATGCAGCCGGCGGCGATCAGCGGCGCCGTGGCGAAGCCGAACTCGTCGGCGCCCAGCAGCGCGCCGATGGCGACGTCGCGGCCGGTGCGCAGCCCGCCATCGACCTGCACGGCGATGCGGCCGCGCAAGCCGTTCAGCACCAGGGTCTGCTGGGTCTCGGCCAGACCGATCTCCCAGGGCGAGCCGGCATGCGTCAGCGAGGTCAGCGGCGAGGCGCCGGTGCCGCCTTCGAAGCCGGAGATGGTGACATGGTCGGCGCGCGCCTTGCTGACGCCCGCCGCGACCGTGCCGACGCCCACTTCGGAAACCAGCTTCACCGAGACGCGGGCCTTCGGATTGACGTTCTTGAGGTCGTGGATGAGCTGCGCCAGGTCCTCGATGGAATAGATGTCGTGGTGCGGCGGCGGCGAGATCAGGCCGACGCCGGCCGTCGAGCGGCGGACGCGGGCGATGTTCTCGTCGACCTTGTGGCCGGGCAGCTGGCCACCCTCGCCCGGCTTGGCGCCCTGCGCCATCTTGATCTGCAGGTCGTCGGCATTGACCAGGTATTCGGCCGATACGCCGAAGCGGCCCGACGCCACCTGCTTGATGGCCGAGCGCATGGAATCGCCGTTGGGCAGCGGCTTGAAGCGGTCGGACTCCTCGCCGCCCTCGCCGGTGTTCGACTTGCCGCCGATGCGGTTCATGGCGATGGCGAGCGTGGTGTGGGCCTCGCGGCTGATCGAGCCGAAGCTCATGGCGCCGGTGGCGAAGCGCTTGACGATGGTGGCCGCGGGCTCGACCTCCTCGACCGGGATCGGCTTGTCGGCCCATTTGAACTGCATCAGGCCGCGGATGGTCAAAAGCCGTTCGCTCTGCTCGTTGATCCCCGTGGCGAAGGCCTTGTACTCGTCCGACGAGTTGCCGCGCACGGCGTGCTGCAGCCGGGCGACGCTGTCGGGCGTCCAGGCGTGATCCTCGCCGCGCAGGCGGAAAGCGTAGTCGCCGCCGACATCGAGCATGGTGCGGTAGATCGGGCTGTCGCCGTAGGCGTCGCGGTGGCGACGCACCGTCTCCTCGGCGATCTCCTGCCAGCCCGCTCCCTCGATGGTGGTGGCGGTACCGGTGAAGTATTTCTCGACGAAGCCCGAATGCAAGCCGACGGCGTCGAAGATCTGCGCGCCGCAATAGGACTGGTAGGTCGAAATGCCCATCTTGGACATGACCTTCAGCAGCCCCTTGCCGACCGCCTTGATGTAGTTCTTCTGGACCTCGTAGGCCTTCTGCGGCAGGCCGTTCTGCAGGCGAAGCTGCTCGAGGGTCTCGAAGGCGAGATAGGGGTTCACCGCCTCGGCGCCATAGCCCGCCAGGCAGCAGAAATGATGGACCTCGCGGACCTCGCCCGATTCGACCACCAGGCCGGTCTGGGTACGCAGGCCGCGGCGGATCAGGTGGTGATGCACGGCGGCCGTCGCCAGCAGTGCCGGGATCGGCACCCGTTCGGCGGAGACTGCGCGGTCCGACAGGATCAGGATGTTGCGGTCGGCCAGCACGCAGTCCGTCGCTTCGGCGCAAACGCGGTCGAGCGCCTTCTCGAGTCCGGCCGCGCCCTCGCCGGCGGGCCAGGTCGTGTCGATCGTCGCCGTCCGGAAGGCGCCGTCCAGCAGCTCCTCGATGGAGCGGATC
>JABCYT010000522.1 GCA_013290035.1 Alphaproteobacteria bacterium | reverse complement strand
GAGCAGATGCTGGCGTCGCTCGACCGCCTCGAAGCGCTGGAGAGGGGCGGCGCCAAGCTGTTCTTCGGCCACGACCCCGATTTCTGGAAGGACGTGCCCCAGGCGCCGGCTCCGGCGTTCTAGGGATTCATCTCTTGCCGGACCGCGGGCCTGGAGGCCCGCGGTCCGGCATGACCAGTCGCGCCGATTGCTACTCTGGCACGGCGATGCCCGAGCCGCCCAGTTCGGCCGGGAAGTCCTTGAGCTTGGGCAAGCCGTCCTTCATCGCCAGCACGGTCTCGGAATAGTTCACGTGGACGCCCGGCACGAAGTCGACGGTGGGAATCGTCGCGGCATAGACATCGACCAGGCCGAGCGGCGGATGGTCGGTCATCAGATGGCCGCCGCACTTGGTGCAGTACTTGCGATCGCTCACCGGCGTCTTCATGAACTTGCCGACGAATTCAGCGCCCTTCGAGACTCTTACGTTCTCGGGCTTCCACAAGGTGAAGGCATTGACCGGGCCGGCCGACCACGAGCGGCAGGAGCGGCAATGGCAGTAGCCCATCGCCTCGGGCTTGCCCGTCACCTCGACCTCCACGGCGCCGCAGAAACAGCTTCCGGTATGCTTGTCGGTCATGTCATCGCTCCTTATTTGGCGTGAATCGGACAGCCATCGCCGCTCGACGCCCCCTGGAATGGACCGTGATGGGCTAGAAATGCCGCCCGATGTCGAGGGAGATATCGCCGGTGAGCGAGTTCCAGACAATGATCGAGACACCGTCGTCCTGTGCCGAAGCGCCGGCTCCCGCGGCCGCGCCGCCGGAGCCGGATGCCTTGTCGGAAATGCTGCGCTCGGTGCGCTTGACCGGCGCGGTCTTCCTGAGCGCGCGCCTGACCGCGCCGTTCGGTATCGTCTCGCCCCGGCGTTACGACGAACGCATGCCGATGGCGCATCTGCGCCACATCAGCGTCTTTCACCTCGTGGCCGAGGGCGACTGCGTGATCGAGACGGCGAGCGGCGGCCGGCGCCAGGTCGAAGCCGGCGACCTGGTCCTGCTGCCGTTTGCCGATCAGCACCGCTTCTACAAGGGCTCGGCGCCGGACATGGTCTTCGACCCGAGTCTCATTCGCCAGGGCCCGATCGAAGGCGTGTGGACCGTGGATTACGGCGGCGGCGGACAGGAGACGCGGCTGGTCTGCGGCTTCCTCGAATCGGCCGAGCTGTTCACGCCGGTCTTCCGCTCGCTGCCGGAAATGCTGGTCGAGCATGCCGGCGCGGGCACCGTGGGCGGCCGACTCGCCTCGACCGTGGGCGAGATCGCCCATCTCGTCGCAGCGGCGATGCCCGGCACGCAGGCGATGCTCGGCCGGATGATGGAGCTGCTGTTCGTCGAAGTGCTGCGCCGCCACGCCAGCCGCTTGCCCGCGGGCAGCAAAGGGATGCTCGCCGCGCTCAACGACCCGCTCGTCGGCCGGGCGCTGCAGCTTCTTCATGCCGATCCCGGCCGCCGGTGGACGGCGGACACGCTGGCGCGCGCGGCGGGCTCCTCGCGCACGGTTCTGGGCGAGCGCTTCAACGGGCTGCTGGGGCGGCCGCCGATCGACTACCTGACGAGCTGGCGCATGCAGGTTGCGGCCGACCGGCTGCGCCATGGCCGGGACGGCATCGCCCGAATTGCAGCCGACATCGGCTACGAATCCGAACCGGCCTTCGCCCGCGCCTTCAAAAGGGTGACCGGCATGACGCCGGGCCGCTGGCGCGATGGCGGCGGCGATAACCGCGAGCTCATGCCGCTGCAGTTCAAGGCGCCGATTCCGGCCGTTTGACTCCATTCTATTTATTATAATAAATATGGTGGATGACATATGACGCCACCCCGCGCCCGCCCCATCTGCGTTCCCCGAAGCGCGGTGACCTCGTGGTCGAGGAGATCAAGCGCTGGATCGCTGAGCGCCGGCTGGGGCCGGGCGACAAGCTGCCCAAGGAAGACGAGCTGCAGACGCTATTCGGGGTCAGCAAGGGCACCGCGCGCGAGGCCCTGAAGTCGCTGGAAGTGCAGGGGCTTGTCACCGTGTCGACCGGCCCGGCCGGCGGCGCCACGATCGGCGAGGTGCCGCTCGAGCGCGCCTTCCAGCTGCTGCAGAACTATCTGTTCTTCCGCGAAATGGACGTGGCGCAGATCTACGCCGTGCGCCGCCTGCTCGAGCCCGAGCTCGCCGCCGGCGCCGTGCCGCACCTGACGAAGGAGCACTTCGAGGCGCTGGAGCGGAGCATCGCGACCTGCGCGCCGCTACCCGCGAGCAAGGCACAGGCCCTGGCCCAGCGCCAGCAGGACCTGCATTTCCACGACGTGCTGGCTGCCGCCAATCCCAACATGCTGCTGCGCTTCATGTGCCAGGTGATCAATCACCTGTTGCGCCATGGCGTGGCGATGGGTGACCAGCCGACTCATCCGGCCTTCCAGAAGCTCGGCGACACCAACGTGGCCGCCCACAAGCGCCTGCTCGCAGCGGCGCGGCGCGGCGACGTCGAGCGCGTGCGCAAGCTCATGGTCGAGCATATCGACGAGGCCGAGCGCCACGTCCACAAGCTCGACGCCGCGGTGCGCCGGCGTTTCGTCCTCGATTCGGATCTGCAGGCGCGCATCGCGCCGCAATCCCGCCCCCTCAGGAAGGAGAAGGCATGATGACCAGGCATCTGTTCGACCGTCGTCGGGCGATTCGCGGCATGGGAGCAGCATTCATGATGTCGGCAGCAAGGCAGGCCGTCGCCGCCGATGGCGATTTCACCGCGCGCCTGGCCGAGATGCAGCGCGACGGCCGGGTGTCCGGCCTGCACACGCTGCTGGTGTCGCGCGGCGGCCGTCTTCTGTTCGAGTATTACGGACAAGGCGAGGATGAGAGCTGGGGCACGCCGTTGGGCAAGGTCACGTTCGGCCCGACGGTGCTCCACGACCTGCGCTCGGTGAGCAAGAGCGTCGTGGGCATGCTCTATGGCATCGCCCTCGCGGACGGCAAGGTGCCGGCGCCGGAGGCGAAACTCTACGACCAATTCCCCGAGTATCCCGATCTCGCCGCGCAGCCTGGACGCGGGCGCATCACCGTGGCGCACGTGCTCAGCATGACGCTCGGCACGGAATGGGACGAACTCACGATCCCCTATGGCGATCCGCGCAACAGCGAGATCGCGATGGAGATGGCGCCCGATCGCTATCGCTTCGTGCTCGATCGTCCGATCGTGGACGAGCCGGGCGTGAAGTGGACCTATAATGGCGGGGCCACGGCTTTGCTCGGCCAGCTCATTGCCAAGGGCACGGGCGACAAGCTTCCGGACTATGCCCGCCGCGTGCTGTTCGACCCGTTGGGTCTGGGACCGACCGAATGGTCCAATGGCCTGCATGGCGAAGCCGCTGCCGCATCGGGGCTGCGCATGCGCGCTCCCGATCTCTTGCGGGTCGGCCAGATGGTGCTGGCCAATGGCGACTGGCAGGGAAAGCAGATCGTGCCGGCGGACTGGCTGAAGCGATCGACGACGCCCGGCGTCACCATCGAGGGCACGCGGCGCTACGGCTGGCACTGGTATCTCGGCGAACTGCCCGTCGGCACGCCGCGTCACCTCGAACCGACGATCAGCGCCATCGGCTGGGGCGGCCAGCGGCTGTTCCT
>JABCYT010000521.1 GCA_013290035.1 Alphaproteobacteria bacterium | reverse complement strand
CACCTTGGCTTGGCCGCCCAGCTTGCCCTCGGTGCCGACCTCGCGCGCCACGCGCGTCACCTCGGAAGTGAACACGCTCAGCTGCTTGATCATGGTGTTCACGATCGTCGCCGCGCGCAAGAACTCGCCCTTGAGCGGCCTTCCGTCGACGTCGAGCCGCACCGTCTGCAAGAGGTCGCCCTGCGCCACGGCGCCGATTACGCGCGTCACCTCGGTGGTCGGCCAGACCAGATCGTCGATCAGGCCGTTCACCGAGCCTTCCATGTCGCCCCAGGTCGCGGTGGAGATGCCGAATTTCACCCGCTGGCGCGTGCGGCCCTGCTCGCCGACCGACTTGCCGATGCGCTCGAGCTGTTGCGCCATGTTCTGGTTGGCGCCGACGATCTCGTTGAACAACACGGCGATGCGGCCCAGCGGCCCGTCGCGCCCGGCCGGCAAGCGGACCGAGAAGTCGCCGGCCCGCATGGCCTCCATGGCCTGCTGCAGTTCGTGGAGGTCGGTGGGCTGGGCGCCGTTGGCGGCGCGGCGCGGGGCAGGGGTGCTCGGGCTGTGCGCGGCAGTCGCGCCTGTATCGATATCGGCCGTCATAGAACGCTCACCCTGCCTGGAGTTTTCCCGTCTCATTGGTGGAGGGCTTGCGAACCAAAATTGTGGATTCCCGCGGGAACCACGACCCCAGATACACGCGCATCCCCCGCAACGCCCAAGCAACGCCCGGCGTTGCAGAATGGTTGCGTCCTCTGCGTGACAAAGTTATACTGGTCAGACCACGGACTGACCAAGACGAATGCTCGATATCGTTCGCTCGAACAACGACGAGACCCAAAGCGGCGCGGCGCGGGTCTTCACCTTCTTTCGCGATCGGCTGCTGGCGGGCGAGCTGAGGGCGGGCGACCGGCTGCTGCCCGAGCGCGAATTGGCGCTGGCGCTGGGCGTGAGCCGACCGGTTTTGCGCGAGGCGCTGCGCTCGCTCGCCATGCTGGGCCTGCTCGACATCCAGCACGGCCGCGGCGCCTTCGTGCGCGCCGCCGACGCGTCGGTCCTGGGCCAGGCGCTGACGCTCTGCCTCGCGCCCGAACCCAACATCCTGGACGACGTGCTGCAGGCCCGCATCGCCATCGAATGCCAGGCGATCCGGCTGGCCTGCGAGCGGGCGAGCGAGCGCGACCTGCAGGCGATCGCCGGCACGCTCGACACGCTGGTCGATTCCCTCGACGACCCGGAGAGGGGCGGTCCGGCCGACTACGCCTTCCACTCCGCCATCGTGCGGGCCAGCAACAGCGGCTCGCTGATGAAGATCTACGAGGCGATCTCGCCGCTGCTGATGCAGAGCCACGTCGAGCGCCGGCGCGACACCTTCCGCGAGCCTGCCATCACCACGCACCTGGTCGATGCGCATCGCGAGGTCTTCCTGTCGCTCGCCCGGCGCGACCCCGATGCCGCCGAGCGCCGGCTGCGCGAGCACTTCCTGATCGGCGACGATCTGCGCCGCAAGAACCTGATCTCGACCTATCAACCAAAAGAGCAACATTCATGAAGATCGTCGTCGGATCGGACCATGCGGGTTTTCCCATGAAGGCCGAGCTGCTGTTCTTCCTGAAGGGCCTCGGCCACGAGGTCGAGGATGTCGGCTCCTACGATCCCAAGCCGGTCGACTTTCCCGACATCGCGCGCAAGGTCGCCGCCGCCATCACCTCGGGCAAGGCCGAACGCGGCCTGATGGTGTGCGGCACCGGCGTCGGCGCTGCGATCGGCGCCAACAAGATGAAGGGCATCCGCGCCGCGGTCTGCCACGACGTGCATTCGGCGCATCAGTGCGTCGAGCACGACGACGTGAACGTCATGTGCATCGGCGCGCAGATCGTCGGGCCATGGCTCGCCAAGGACCTGATCGCGGCATACCTCGCAGCGAAATTCTCGACCGAAGAGGAGTTCCGACGCCGCGTCGCCAAGCTCGCTGACATGGATGCGGGCCGCTAGAGTTCAGCAAAGGGAAACCGGAGGAAACGATGAAGAGGATACTTTTGGGCGTCACCATCGCGGCGCTGGCGGCGATCGGCGTGGCGCACTCGGCGAGCGCCGATGCGCTCGACGACATCAAGAAGGCGGGCAAGATCCGGATCGCCATCGACCTTGGCGTGCCGCCCTACGGCATGACCGACGACAAGATGCAGCCCGCCGGCTCGGACGTCGAAACCGCCAAGGCGCTGGCCAAGGACTGGGGTCTCGAGTTCGAGCTCGTGCCAACCACCGGCGCCACGCGCATTCCGGCGCTGCAGACCGGCAAGGCCGACCTCGTGATCTCGACGCTGTCGATCACGCCGGAGCGCGCCAAGGTGATCGACTTCTCCAAGGGCTATGCCGTGCTGCGCACGGTGATCGCCGCGCCCAAGAGCGTCACCGTCAAGAGCCTGGCCGACCTCGACGGCAAGACCGTGGGCACGGTGCGTGGCACGACGCACGACACCCAGCTCACCAGGGAAGGCCCAAAGGGCATGAAGCTGGTGCGCTTCGAGGACGACGCCACCGAGGGGCAGGCGTTCCTGAGCGGCCAGGTCGACATCTTCTCCACCGCCGAGATGCTGGTCGGGCAGCTCGACAAGAAGAATCCGGCGCGCCAGGTCGAAGTGAAGTTCGTGCTCGACAACTTCAAGCTCGCCGTCGGCGTCAAGAAGGACGAGACGCGGCTGCTCGAAGAAGTGAACAAGTGGGTTGCGGCCAGGCTCAAGGACGGCACGCTGAACGCCATATACAAGAAGCAATTCGGCACCGATCTGCCGGATGTGATCCTGAACCAATAGGCGCGCCATGAAGACCGCTTCGCTGCTGCGCCTGATCGCCGGCGCCACCTTAGCCCTGCTGTCGCTCGGGCTCGCGGCGCATGCCGACACGCTCGACGACATAAAGAAGGCCGGCAAGATCCGGATCGCCATCGATCTCGCGATCCCGCCCTTTGGCATGACCGACGACAAGATGCAGCCCACCGGCTCGGACGTCGATCTCGCCCGGCTGCTGGCCAAGGACATGGGCGTCGAGCTCGAGATCGTCACCACCACCGGGCCGACGCGCATCCCCATGCTGCAGACCAACAAGGCCGACATCGTGGTCTCGACGCTGTCGATCACGCCGGACCGCGCCAAGGTCATCGACTTCTCGGCGCCCTATGCCGACCATCCGTCGGTGGTGGCGGCGTTGAAGTCGCTGGAGATCAAGCAGATGTCCGATCTCGACGGCAAGAAGGTCGCGGTCGTGCGCGGCACCACCCAGGACAGCGACCTCACGCAGCAGGCCAAGGGCGCGCAGCTCGTGCGCTACGAGGACGACGCGACCATGGCCCTGGCCGTGGCCTCCGGGCAGGTCGACATCCTGGCGACGGCGCGCTCGCTCTTGCCGGCGATCAGCAAGAAGAACCCGGCGCGCACGGTCGAGCCCAAGATCACCATGCAGACGTTCTATCTGGCCATCGGCATGCGCAAGGACGAGCCCAAGCTGCTGGCCTGGGTGAACGGCTGGGTCAAGACCAACCTCATGAACGGCAAGCTCGCCGCCATCTACAAACAGTATCACGGCGTCGACATCCCGACGGATGAGCTCCTGAGCAAGGCGGGCGGCTGACGGGAGCGTACCGCCGGTGTGAGCCATGTCGTAC
>JABCYT010000520.1 GCA_013290035.1 Alphaproteobacteria bacterium | reverse complement strand
TGCTCTGCCCGGCGTCTTCCTGGCAAGCCCGCCGCCGGCACCACGACCTGCCGTGGGTGCCCGAGCGATTCCCGAGGCCGTTCTCGCCTCGGCGCCCGCCGTCGCCGCCGCCGGCACGCGCTCGGCGTGGTGGCAGTGGCTGCTGCTCGGCATGCTGCTGATGCTGCTGCTGGCGCTGCTCGCCTGGCTGGTGCGACCCTACCTGCCGCATATCGAGCCTTACCTCGAAGCCGAAGCGCGCGACCGAGCGCTGAGCCTTGCCGTGCGCCAGCCGCTCGAGCTGCAGCAGACGCGCGTCGGCACGCTGCAGCAGGACAATGAGAATCTTCGCCTCGAGCTCGCCCGCCTGACCGACGAGCTGTCACGCCGCGGCGGCGATTGCGCGGCCGGCATCATCGGACCGGGCGGCACGATCGTGGGCGCCGTGAATGGCCCACCGATCGAACGCGGCGCGGCGCCCGATGGGCCGCCCGTCGGCGACGTCAACGTGGCCGGCAAGGATATGGGCAAGGATCAAGGCAAAGGCCCTGACGACAAGCAAGGCAAGGGCCCCGACGACAAGAATGTCGACAAGGGTGAGCTCAAAGGCCCCGATCCCCAGGACAAGAACAACGACAAGGACAAGAACAACGACAAGGACAAGAACGCCGCCAAGGAGGAGCCCAAGCCGCTGGTCGTGCCGCCCGACGCCAAGCAGAAGCAGGAGCTGGGCTTCCTGAAGGGCGACTGGCGCTCGCGCACCGGCCTCGCCACGGTGACCGGCGAGCGCGACATTCGTCCGAGCTACACCCTGGACGACAAGGGCAAGGGCAAGGTCTCGTTCGTGCAGAAGAACGGCACCACCTGCGAGGCGCCGGCCGAGGCGCGTTGGGACGGTGCCAAGCTCGTGATCGAGGAGAAGTCCAATCCCAAGTGCGCCGACGGGCGCACCTATGCCCGCAATACGGTCAATTGCGAGGTTGGCGCCGATGGGGTTGCCAAATGCAGCGGCAGCCAGCCCGGCGACTCGCGCAGCTATCACGTGCAGATCGGCCGTTGATTCCTTACACTTAGTGCACAGTTTGACATCGTGACATGAGCGACCTTGCCCGCCTGCCGAGCTACCCCAGCCCGACGACGCTGATCGCCCGCTCCGGCATTCAGTTCCTCGATTTCGGCTTCGATCCCGTGCGCCTCAAGGTGCGCGAATGGGGTTTCCACGACGCCGCCGGCAACAAGGCGGTCGACGACCTGGTGCAGCTCGACTTCGACGAGGTGCGCGGCCAGTACGAGGTGGTCGAAGGCGGCCGCCGCCGCGCCGCCGAGCCCAACCTCGTGGTCACCGCCAAGGATGCGCTGGCGCCGTTTCTCGACAAATGGGTGCCCGTGCCCTTCCTGCAGGTGCGGCCGAACAACCAGTTCCGCGAAGGCCCGGCCGACTGGGCGCGGGTGCGCGTGGTCGATCTCGAGGTGCGCTATGGCGCGGGCTATCGCGACGAACAGGGCAACCGCTACCGCGCCGTGCTGGCCTTCGACACCGGCCTGATCGCCGAGGCCGAGGGCCGCGCCTATCTGGCACCCTCGCCCAAGGACGTGACGTCGGGCGCGCTCTTCACGCTCGCCCCGCAGCAGCGCGCCAATCACTGGCTGCTGCGCCAGGGCTGGATGAGCCAGTGGCTCGAGGAGCTGTTTCGCGAACTGCATCCGCGCGCCACGCTCGAGGAGATCGAGGGCGACATCAAGCAGAAGCCGCAGGAGGCGGTCGCCCGCTATCTCGCCTTCCTCGGCCTGCTGGCCGATGCCGTGCACTTTCCGCCGATCAAGCTGGTCGGCGACGCCGAGCGGCCGGGCCGCGGCGCCATCGAGGTCGACCTGGTGCTCGATGTCGGCAACTCGCGCACCTGCGGCCTGCTGATCGAGGCGGCGGGCGAGCTCGGCATCAACCTCAACGACTCCTACGAGCTCGCCTTGCGCGATCTCTCGCATCCCGAGGTCGTGCACACCAAGCCGTTCGAATCGCGGGTCGAGTTCGCGCAGGCCTGGTTCGGCAAGAACCATCTGTCGCGCCTGGGCGGCCGCGCCGACGCCTTCATGTGGCCGACCATGACGCGGGTCGGGCCGGAAGCGACACGGCTTGCCGCGCGTCGGCGTGGCACCGAAGGCAACACCGGCATGTCGAGCCCCAAGCGCTATTTGTGGGACGAGGAACCGCAGACGCGCGAATGGCGTTTCAACGTCGCCTATGCCCAGGACCAGACGGCGATGCCGGCGGCCGGCGGACCGATGGCGCAGCTCGTCAACCAGAAGGGCGAGCCGCTGCATCTGGTCGACCCCGACGCCGATTCCGCCGACCACCTGCCGGTGTTCGAGCCGCTCTATTCGCGCTCCTCGATCATGACCTTCGTGCTGTCCGAGGTGCTGCTGCAGGCGCTGACCCTGATGAATTCGCCGCAGCAGCGTGGCCGGCGTGCCCATGCCGAGACGCCGCGGCGGCTGCGCCGCATCGTGCTCACCCTGCCGACCGGCATGCCGCTCGCCGAGCGCCTGATCTTCCGCAAGCGCGCCGAGGCGGCGCGCGACCTGGTGTGGATGATGATGGGCTGGAAGCTCGACGATCCGGCGGCGCCGGCGCCGCGCGTGCTGACCGACTGGGACGAGGCGAGCTGCACCCAGCTGGTCTATCTCTACACCGAGGTCGCGCGCAATTTCGGCGGCGACGCGCGGCGCTTCTTCCAGATCACCAGCAAGCCGCGCGGCCGGCCGGCCGACGGCACGCTCAGCATCGCCAGCATCGATGTCGGCGGCGGCACCACCGACCTCATCATCAATTCCTACCACCTCGAGGGCGCCGGCACCTCGGTGACCCTGTTTCCCGAGCAGAAATTCCGCGAGGGCTTCAACGTGGCGGGCGACGACATCCTGTTGCGCGTCGTGCAGGGCCATGTGCTGCCGCCGATCGAGGCGGCGATGCGCGCCGCCGGCATCGCCAACCCCACCGACCTGATGGCCGAGCTGGTGGGCGGCGACCGCGGCGGCGAGGACGTGATCCAGCGCAACCTGCGCCAGCAGTTTGCGCTGCAGATCGCCCATCCGCTGGCGCTGGAGTTCATGCGCGCCGCCGAGACCTACGATCCGACATCGGGCGTGGTCGCCGCCGAGCCGCGACCCTACGACTCGTTTTTCTCCGAGGGCTCGAAGCCGTCCGAAGAAGTCGTGACTTTCGTCAACGAGGCGGCGCGCAAGCGCGGCGCCAAGGACTTCGACCTCAAGACCACGGTCTTTCCGGTCGACTTGCCCAGCCTCGACAAGACGGTGCGCGCCGAGATGGCCCGCGTGCTGGCGCCGCTCGCCGAGATCGTCCATGCCTACGATTGCGACGTGCTGCTGCTGTCGGGCCGGCCGTCGCGCCTGCCCGGCATCCGCGCACTGGTCATGGAGCTTCTGCCGCTGCCGCCGGAGCGGGTGATCTCGCTGCACGAATACCGGGTCGGCGCCTGGTATCCGTTCCGCGACGCGCGCCTCAGGGTCGAGGATCCCAAGACCACGGTGGCGGTGGGCGCCATGATCGCGGCGTTGGCGCAATCGCAGCTGCCCGACTTCTCCTTCCGCTCCGACCTTCTGCGCTCGCGCAGCATCGCCAAGTTCATCGGCAAGCTCGATGGTGGCGGCCG
>JABCYT010000519.1 GCA_013290035.1 Alphaproteobacteria bacterium | reverse complement strand
CTGCGCGATGGCTTGATCGCCGGCGTCGCCGTGTACGTGGCGCCGCTCGGCAGCCGGGCCTATGCCGCGCTGCTCGACGAGCGGCTGCTGACGCCGCCGGCCTGGAACCGCCGCACCGATTCGCTCAAGTATCGCATCGATGCCACATCGAAGGTGACCGGCGGCAAGGTCTTCGCGCGCGACATCCGTGCGCGCGACATGCCGCATTGGCCGCAGCAGCAGGCGCATGCCCTGGTCCTGCGGACGACCCTGGCCGACCGCCTCTACGCAGGCTTCGACCTGTCGGTGCTGGGCGCCGACCTGGCGCCCGACCGCGTGGTGACGGCGGCCGATCTTGCCCGCGATGGGCTGGCCTTTCCCGCCTTCTACGGCGAGGACATGTTGCTGCCGCCGGGCAAGACGCCTGCCTATCTCGGCCAGGCCGTGGCGATTCTGATCTTTCACGACTTCGCCCGCTTCCGCTTCGCCAAGGAAAAGCTGCAGTTCAATGATGCCGTCGTGCGCTACGGCGCCGTGACGGGGCCGCTGCAGCGCGATCCCTGGGGGGCCAGCCGCTTCGTGAGGATCGGCGGCCGGACGGGCTACGACGAGGATATCTTTTCCTCCACCAAGCAGGCGCCGGTTTCCCCGCTGGCCTACGACAGGCATGAACCGGTTTGGCCCAATCCCGCGCTCGATGGCGATATCGGCGCCCAGGGCATGTATCACGCCCGGGAGATCGGCCAGGAGCTGAGCCACCCGCCGGCCGATTGGCTGGTGATGACGCGCGACTACGCCACGCAATCGGGCGACACCGCGGCGCTCGAGCCGGACAACGCCAACGGCTGGTACGACTCGGCCCGGCAGGAAATGCATCTCGTCGTGCCGACGCAGTCGCCGCAGGAAGTGGCGGAAGGCGTTGCGAGCTTGATGGCCAGGAGCCGGGCGGGCCTCAAGCGGCTGTTCCTGCATCCGTGCTTCACGGTGGGCTACGGTTCGAAGGATCACAACCCCATGCCGTATTACGGCCTGCTCGCCGCTTTCTATGGCGGCGGCCGGCCGGTGCGGCTCGCCAACGATCGGTTCGAACAGTTCCAGGCTGGCCTGAAGCGGCACCAGTTCAGCATGCGCTACACGATCGCCGCAGACCGGCGGACCGGCCTCCTGCAGTCGTTCCAGGCCGGTATCGTTGCCAATGGCGGCGGCCGGGCCAATTGCTCGGTCGCCCTCACCATGGTGGGCGCGACCTCGGCCGCATCGATCTACTACTTTCCCAAGACCGACGTGGCGGCGACCGCCATCGCCTCGCGCGCCCTCGACTGCGGCTCGGCGCGCGGCTACGGCGCGCTGGAAACCCTGACGGCCACCGAGCTGATGGCCGACGAGCTGGCCGCAGCCCTCGGCCTCGATCCCATCGAGTTCCGCCGGCGCAACGTGCTGAAGACCGGAATGAAGAATGCGCAAGGCGCGGTTCCCGACGGCACGCAACGGGCCGAAACCGTGCTGGAGAAAGCAGCGGCCCATCCGCTGTGGACCGGCCGGGCGGCCGCCAAGCAGGCCTACGAGGCGGCACATCCCGGCAAGTATTACGGCGTCGGCTTCGGCTGCATCCAGCGGCGCTTCGGCGACGGCGCGCAGGCGAGCTTCGCCAAGGTCGAGCTGGCGCCCGATGGCCGCATCACCCTCAGCCACACCGGCACGGAGATCGGCACCGGCACCTCGTCGGGCCAGGCCGTGGCCTGCGTGCGCTGGCTGGGCCGGCCGGCCGACGTCCTGGAAATGGCCGTCACCGAGTGGCCCGACCTGCCGGTGGAGACGAGCGGCGATCCGCACGCGATGAGCCAAGACGAGCAGGATCGCCTGTCCCTCAATCCGCGCTGGACGCCTGCCTTCGCCTCGGCGTCGAGCGCCAGCAACTCGGCCTACTACTTCACGCATACGACCCAGGCGGCGGCACGCGTGGTCTTCCTCTACGGCCTGTGGCCGGCGGCCGTGGCGATCTGGGCGCATGGCGGCCCGGGAGTGTTGCAGGCGGCGAAGCCCGAGGCGGCGCGCTGGCGCGACGGCAGCCTCATCGTCGAAGGCTTCGAGCCGTTGCCGCTCGTGCGCCTGGCACAGGAAGCGCACGCGCGCGGCCTGGTGGTCGGCGCTGTGGTGCACGGCTTCAACCGTTGGCAATGGACGGAGGCCGGTTTCGACGTTGTCGGCGGGCCGGTGCGCTTTCCGCTGGACGGATTGTCGCTACGCTACGGTGACGGTGCGGCCGCGGCAAAGCAGGCGCTGGCGCGCACGCCCGGTCGCTATCACGTGCTCGACCGGCGGGCCGTGTCCTTTCCGCCGACCCGCAACAACAACGCCATGGTCGGCTACAATACCGCCGTCGGCGCGCTGGCCGAGCTTTCAGTCGACGCGACGAACGGGAAAGTCGCGGTGCTTACGCATCACACCATTCTCGAATGCGGCAACATGCTGGTGTCCGATCTGGTATCGGGCCAGCTCCAGGGCGGCGTCGCCTCGGGGATCGGGCTTGCCTTGCACGAGGAGCTGCCGCTCTACGAGGGCGGTCCGGGCGACGGCACCTGGAACTTCAATCGCTACCACCTGCCGCGCGGCAGCGATGTCGCGGTGTGGGCCCAGACCGCCGAGATCCTGCCGCCGCTGTCGGACAGCGAACCGCCCAAGGGCATGGCCGAAGTGGTGATGATCCCGATCATGGCGGCCATCGTGAACGGCATCGCCCATGCGATCGGCCATCGCTTCCGCACGCTGCCGGTGACGCCCGACCGGATCCTGAAGGTGCTGGGATGAGCCTGCCGACGCGCAAGCTGCCGACCCGCAAATTGACGGTGACGATCAACGGCCGGCGTCGCGGGCCGCTCGACGTGCCCGAAGGCATGATGATGATCGACGTGCTGCACGAGATGCTGGACCTCACCGGCTCGCGCCTGGGCTGCGGCATCGGCATCTGCCATGCCTGCGTCGTGATCTGGGACCGCGACGACCAGACCAGCGAAGAAGTGCAGACCTGCATCACGGGCGCCGACTTCTTCAACGGCAAGCGCATCCGCACCATCGAGGGCATCGCCCAAACGAACGACAGGGGCGAGGTCACGGCGCTTTCGCCGGTGCAACAGGCCTTCCTCGACAAGTTCAGCTTCCAGTGCGGCTACTGCACGCCGGGCTTCGTCAATGCCGCCACCGTGCTGATCGAACGGCTCCGCCGTACGCCGGTGCCGCGGGCCGAGGTCGAAGCGACCGTTACAGCCGCGCTGGACGGCCATATCTGCCGCTGTACCGGCTATGTGCGCTACTACCAGGCCGTCCGCGACGTGATCCTGGCGACGCCCGGTCTCACCCGGGATGGCGCATGAACTTTCGCCGTCTGGTGAAACTGGCCGCCGTCGCCGTAGGGCTCGCAGCCGCCGCCCTGTCCACCTTCGTCGCGATCGGGCTTCCGGGCGGCAAGACCGGCGGCGCGGTGCAGGTCGTGAACGCCCCGGCCGAAATGGTCGCGCGCGGAAAATACCTGGTCGAAGCGGCGGATTGCGTGGCCTGTCATTCCGCGCCGGCCGGCGCCCCCTTTGCCGGTGGCCTGGCGATGCAGAGCGGCTTCGGCACGATCTACGCCACCAACATCACGCCCGATCCCGACAACGGCATCGGCCGCTGGAGTGC
>JABCYT010000518.1 GCA_013290035.1 Alphaproteobacteria bacterium | reverse complement strand
AAGAGTTCCGAGCAGCACCGCCATGGCGAGGCCGCTCGAGAACGACGCGAGCCGACCTTTGCGCCCCCGTTTCATGGCGTTTACCGTAATCTATGCGGCGCATTTGACAAGGTTGACGGGACCAACCGGCGAAACCCTCCAGCGAGGCCATCATGAAGATCAGCAAGGTCGAAACGTTTCTCGTGCGCTGGGGCGATGTCGCTCGCCCGGCCGAAGCCAACTCCGGCTCGGCAACCGCCGTGGTCGCCGTTCATGCCGACGGACTGGTCGGCCTGGGAGAGGCGTCACCCATGCAGGGCGGCGTGGCGTCGCTTGCCGTCATCGCGCGCGACATGGCGCCGGCGCTGGTCGGAGCCGATGCGCTCGACCATGCCGTCATCCTTGATCGCCTGCTGCACAAGCTGATCAAGCTCGGCCCCGATGGGATCGTGACGGGAGCATTTGCCGCGATCGATATCGCCCTTTGGGACCTCAAGGGGAAAGCGTTTCGGCAGCCGATCTACAAATTGCTCGGCGGTGCGTGGCGCACGCGCATCCCGTTCTATGCGTCGATCGGCAACAACGGCGCCCGCGACGTCGATGGCGTGGTGAAGGCGGTCGAGGCGAGGCTCAAGGCGGAGCATCCGTCGGCGATCAAGATCCGCTGGGACGGTGTGCGAGGGGAGATCGATCGCGACATCGCCGGCGACATCGCCAAGGCCAGGGCCGTGCGCCGGCTGGTCGGCGACGACTTCCCGTTGGCGTTCGACGCCAACAATCGCTATTCGATCGGCGCGGCGATCAGGGTCGGGCGGGTGCTCGAGGATCTCGGCTACCTCTGGTTCGAGGAGCCCGTCGAGTCCTACCATGCCAAGGCGATGGGCGAGGTCGCGCAGCGCCTGGACATCACGGTGTCGGCCGGCGAGCAGTCGTACACGCTGCAGTCGGTGGCGGCGCTGATCGAAAGCGGCGTCCGCATGGTCCAGCCCGACATCGTGAAAATGGGCGGCGTGACCGGCCTGATGCAATGCGCCGCCCTCTGCCATGCCCATGGCGTCGAGTTCGTTCCCCACCAGACGCAGCCCGCGATTGGCAATGCCGCCAATCTGCATGTGCTCGCGACCCACATGCGCGCGACCAAGCCGGCAGAGCTTGCCGACGGCTGGTCGAGAGCCGCCGACACGTTCGTCAATGCACCGAAGCCCGACGCCGGATGCCTGGTCGTCCCGGATGGAGCGGGGCTGGGCCTCGTGATCGATGAAGCGATGCTGGCGCGTCGCCGCGTCGAGCTCATTGGCTGATCAGCTCAAGGCAGCGTTACACACGCTCGAGGATCGACAGGCCTCGGTTGCGATCGATCAGGTAGATCAAGCCTCGATTGTCGACGTAGACGTCGTTGCTGCAGACGCGCTGGGCCCCCGCCGGCACGTCCGGCATCCACCAGGCGGCCTGCTTCATCGACAGCGGATTGGCGATATCGATCACCCTGAGCCCGTTGGCGAACCACGCGGCGGGAACCTCGTTGCCGATGATGGTTTCGACGGGCTGATGGCACGCCGTCATCAAGGGCGTCTCGATCCCGACCAGGTCCGGCAGCTGGAAGCAGCTGACCGGTACCGGCCGGGTCTCGTCGGTGATGTTCACCATCCAAAGCGCCGCCGGCAGCTCCGGCGAGAGCTTGGGATCCAGGGGCTGCACATGCTCGTCGGCGACCAGCATCCAGCGATGGCCGGCGATCGGCACATCGATCGGAACCAGGCTGTGCGTGGGCCAGCCGAACGGCGGACTCCAGTCGAGGTGGGAGATCAGCTTCGGCTTGGTCATGTCGCTGATGTCGAGGATGACGCCGCCGCCATACCAGTAGCTGACATACAGGCGATCGCCGCGGCGGATGGGATGGTGGCAGCGATGGTTCTTCGCCTTCCAGCCGGGCGTCTCTCCGCCGGCGGTCCATTGCCCTTCCATCCACCAGCGGCCGACCTCTTCCGGCCGGGCCGGGTCCTTCAAGTCGAGGATCATGACGATGGTGCCGACATAGCCCTCTTGCTCGGTGGAAATGTAGGCGTAGCGGCCATCGAAGGTGAAACGGTGCACGCCCGTCCCGGCGCACTGCCAATGGCAGATGTCGCGCGGATTGCCCGGTCGGCTGACGTCGAAGATGCGCAACCCGACGAAATCGCCGGCCGGCTTGTCGCCCCGCGTACGCTCGCGGTTGGCCACCATGACGTCGTTCGCCACCCGTACCTTGTGGGAATGCAGCCCCGGCGGAATGTCGATCGAAGCGATGACCCTGGGATGCGCCGGATCACTCACGTCCAGGACCGAAGTCCCGTGCGGCGGCTGCATGTGCCCGACATAGGCGGTGTTGCCGTCCAGGACGACTTGCCCGCCGCCGGCGATATCGATCCACGCAACCTCGCGAATGCCGGAACCCTGACCCATGGTGTTTCCCCTTTCAGAATCTTGACGGACGAACGCGTCAGCCCGCGGGCAGCTGCTCGAGCAGCCGACCCTTGCCGGGCAGAGGCGTGTCGACCTTCATGGTCTGCAGCACCGCCCACAGCGCCGCCTGATTGGTGGTGATCACCGGCTTGCCGAACTGGCGCTCCCAGGCGGCGATCCAGTCCATGGTCGGGAAGTTGCCGCCCGGCACCACCAGCGCGTCGACATCCGGCCGATCGATCCGGCGGAACGCCGCCTCAGCCATGCCGGCGTCCATCTTGCCGATGGCGTAGGCATTGGCAGCGCCCAGGCTTTCCGAGGCGACCACGGCGATACCGTACTTCGTCTCGTAGTAGCGCCCGGCCCGTCCGATCACCTCTTCCGAATAGGGCGTCGCCATGGCGACCCGCGACGCCTTGAGGGCCACGAGCGCCCGGCCGATCGCCTGGGCGGAGGTCAGCGACGGCACGCCCGACGCCTCGGTCATCCGCTTCACCGTCACCGCGTCGTAGTCATCGGTGAACAGGCTCGCCGAGGTCTGCGCCAGCGCGATCACCTCGACCCGCGCCTCGCCGAGCAGCTTCGCCTGATAGACCACGTCGGCATCGATGCTCGGCGAGAACGGCGTGTTGCCGCCCTTGCCGAGCCGGCCCGTGTGCACCTGCAGCTCCGGGGCCAGGCGGCAGAACTCGACCTCGCACGTGGTGTTGGTCGAGGGAATCAGGATCCCGAAATGTCGCGGCATGACGTCGTTCCTCCCCTCGGGACAGAATACTCACTTATCCTGGACCGGCGAACAACGGGTAGTGTCTCAGTTTGAAATCCGGCGGTCTTGACGGATTGAGCTCCCGACCCGACCGTCTCGCGGGCCAGGACGACTTCCACAACGACGTTCAGTCGCGGCGCGCTGGGGAGCGGAAAAATGGGCGTCAAAAACTATTTGATCGAAGGCGTTTCCGGCACGGGCAAAACCGCAGTCTGCGCCGAATTGCGCCGGCGCGGCTACCACGCCATCCATGGTGACCGTGAATTGGCTTATCAGGGCGACCCGAAAACGGGTGGACGGCTGGAAGGATTTGCGCATGAACACCACATCTGGGACGTAAATAAAGTCAGATCCCTGGTCGCAAGCCGGGATTTTGCGGCATCATTCTTCTGCGGCGGCTCGCGAAATTTCTCCCAATTTATTGACTTGTTTGACCGGGTTTTTGTTCTCGAGGTCGATCGCAATACGGTGAT
>JABCYT010000517.1 GCA_013290035.1 Alphaproteobacteria bacterium | reverse complement strand
GACGCTCGGCAAGCCGGCGATCCGGATCGGCGAGCTGCACGGCCAGCCGCTGGACCAGCAGGGCTACGCACGCCGGCTCTTCGCCTTCATGCCTAACACCCAGGCGTTCAACCTCACCGGCCAGCCAGCGGCGAGCCTGCCGCTGGCGATGAGCGCCGGCGGACTGCCGATCGGCGTGCAGTTCTCCGCCCGTCAGGCCGACGAAGCCGTGCTCTTCCGGCTCGCCGCGCAGCTCGAGCAGGCCCAGCCCTGGGCCGCCCGGCGCCCGCCGATCTAGCGTCGAGCCGCTGTCGCCGCCGGTCAGGGCGCGCGACCCTCGATACCGCGCTGCGTCAGAATGTTGCACCTCGGCTGCCACAATGGCGCCGTCTTTGCTGCTCGCGCCCTTGTTGTCCCGTATCGTCTCGGGACGGCGCATAGTTAACTGAAATAACCCACACACCAACACCAAGCATTAATGACGACCCGCATAAGGTCTGATCCAAGATCTGCTTCCCTGGTCGTGGCGTCAGCCCCGTCCGGTGTGGTCGCGGCCGTCACAAGCCTGGGGTGCGCTTGTAATGACCCAACACTGTCGCAATAGATTGCGCTCGCTTGCCAGAGATCGGCGCGGCGCAACGGCGGTCGAGTTCGCGTTGCTCGTCGCGCCGCTCATGGCCCTGGTGCTGGGCTCGCTGCAACTGGCGATCATCTTCTTCGCCGGCGACACGCTGCAATCGGTCGCCACCACCACCAGCCGCCAGCTGATGGTGGGCAGCGCCCAGACCTCGGGCATGACCAAGTCGCAGTTTCACACTGCGGTCTGTTCGCATGCGCCGGCTTTCTTCACCTGCAGCGGCCTCCTGGTCGATGTGCAGTCGGCGAACTCGTATTCCTCGATCAGCACGACCACGCCCACCGTCACCTATGACGTCAACGGCAACCCGACCAACGCCTGGTCCTACAGCCCCGGCAACGCCGGTGACATCGTCATCGTCAGGGTGATGTACAACTGGCCGGTGGTAGGCGGAGGGCTGGTGCCTGGCCTCGCCAATCAATCCAACGGCGCGCACCTGCTGGTCGCGACGACGGTCCTGAAGAACGAGCCTTACCAATGAAACGCATGACACTGAGCGCCTTGCGGCGCTGGCGCTCGGATGAGCGCGGGGTGGCGGCGGTCGAGTTCGCCCTCATCGTTCCGATCCTGATCGTCGTCTACCTGTTCGGCTTTGCAGTGGCCGAGGCGAGCAGCGTCTACCGAAAGATGAGTGACACCACCGTAGAGCTCGCCAACGTCACGTCGCAGTACACGACCATGAGCGCCAACGACGTCAGCAACGTGATGAACGCATCGGCTCAGATCATGACGCCTTACAAGACCAGTAACCTGACCATCGTGCTCTCCGAGGTCACCAACGATGCGTCCGGCAACGCCACGGTGACGTGGAGCAAGACGTACAATGGCACGGCGCTCGCGACCGGCGCCGCCGTCACCGCGCCCGCCGGGTTCAAGACGCCGGGCGCCAGCTACATCCTGGTGCAGACGAGCTACGCCTACACGCCGACCCTGGGGACCGGGTTCTTGGGCAGCATGACGATGACCGACCAGATCTTCCAGGCCCCGCGCCAATCGAACACGATTCCGTACACGGGGTAGATGGTCATGAAAACGATCCAGCTCTGGATGCGAAAGCTCGCTCGCACGGCCAAGGCCCTGGCGGCGGACCGGCGCGGCAACATCGCGCTGATCTCGGTGCTGACCATGTTCCCATTGCTCTTCGCCACCGGGATGTCCGTGGACTTCACGCTGGCTCAGCGCCGGCAGGACCAGATCAACGGCTACGCCGACGCCGCCGCGCTGGGCGCCGTGACCCCGGCGATGATGCTGCAGACCTCGTCTGCGTCGCAGACGGTGGCCCAGAACATGTTCAACGGCCAGCTGGCCGGCATGACCAACATCACCTACTCGCCCGCGGACGTCACCGTGACGGCCACTGACACGGGCACCGGCACGGCGATCACCCGCACGGTGACGGTGACCTACAAGGCCTCGTCGCAGAACATCTTCTCGTCGGTGTTCGGGATGGGCGTGCTGCCGATCTCGGGCACGTCGACGTCGACATCGTCGGTCTCGCCGAACATCGACTTCTACATGTTGCTCGACACCTCGCCGTCCATGGAGATCGCCGCCACGACCAGCGGTATCAACACTATGGTGGCCAACACCGCGCCGCAGGGCGGCTGCGCCTTCGGCTGCCACGAGACCCACCCGTCGTCCGACAACCTCGGCAACCCCTCCAACATCATCTGCGCGGGGCAGGTGACGGCCAGCTTCCCAACCGGCGGCGAGGACAACTTCGCCCTGGCGCGCTGCCTCGGCGTGCCCCTGCGGATCGACCTGGTGAACCAGGCCACCCAGAACCTGATGAGCTTCGCCCAGGCCACCGAAGCGCAGAACGGCGCCACCTACCGGGCCGCCATCTCGACGATGGACTTCAGCGTCAACACGCTGCAGGTGCTGACCAGCGACCTGGCGGCCGCGTCGACGCAGGCCGGCAACCTCAACGCGGTCACGGTGTACAACAACAACTGTCTGACCAGCTCGAACTGTAATTCGGACGAAGACAGCTACCTCGACACGTCGCTCTCGAACCTGAACACCGCGATGCCGGATCCCGGCAAGGGCACCAAGAACGCCGGCGACACGCCGCAGGAGGTGCTGTTCATCGTCTCCGACGGGGTCAACGACGAGAATTCGGGCGGCCGCAAATACCCGCCGATCAGCACCGCCAGCGGTCAGGACTGGTGCACCTCGATCAAGACCCGCGGCATCCGCATCGCCTTCCTCTACACCACCTACAACCCGCTGCCGACCAACGGCTGGTACAACACCTACATCGCGCCCGAGCAGAGCCAGATCGCGCCCGCCGCCCAGGCCTGCGCCTCGCCTGGCCTCTACTTCCAGGTCAGCACCGACGGCGACATCTCGGCGGCGATGAAGACCCTGTTCCAGAAGGCCGTGGCGACGGCGCGCCTGACGCAATAACTCTCTCGCGTTCCTCCCCGAGAGCCTCGCCGGGTCTGGCCTTGTTGGTCGGGCCCGGCGATTTTTCTTCAGGGCTTCGCAACCGCGCCGTGACGGGGCAGTGTGGGCCGTTCGCCCAGGAGCCGCGCCTTTGCCTGATGATCTGACCGCCATCGCCGCGCCCAACGACCTCTCGGCGCTTTGGATGCCGTTCACCAACAACCGGGTGTTCAAGCGCGAGCCGAAGCTGTTCGTCGGCGCCAAGGACATGCACTACGTGACGCCGGACGGCCGCCAGGTGCTCGACGCGGTGGCGGGTCTGTGGTGCGTCAACGCCGGGCACGCGCGCCCCAAGATCGTCGCGGCGATCCAGCGTCAGGCCGCCCAGCTCGACTACGCGCCCAGTTTCCAGCTCGGCCATCCGTTGGCCTTCGAACTGGCGCTGAAGCTGCGCGGCCAGATCCTGCCGGCGGGCCTCGAGCAGGTGTTCTTCTCCAACTCCGGCTCGGAGGCGGTGGACACAGCGTTGAAGATTGCGCTCGCTTACCAGCGCGCCCGCGGCCAGGGGCAGCGCACGCGCCTGGTCGGCCGCGAGCGCGGCTATCACGGCGTCGGCTTTGGCGGCATCTCGGTGGGCGGCATGGGGCCGAACCGGCGCGCCT
>JABCYT010000516.1 GCA_013290035.1 Alphaproteobacteria bacterium | reverse complement strand
CCGGCGCCCTAGGGTTTGGCGATCCAGGCCTTTATCCGATCGACGGTCGCCTGCTCGATGCCGTTGTAGCCGTGGTGGGCATAGGCCTCGCAATCGTCGCCGGTCGACGTGCCGCCGCTCATCTCGATCAGCTCGGTACCGTACTTGCTATGGGACGCCGCACCGGCGGACGGGCTGGTGACTCGGCAGGCATCCCGCACATGAAGCACGATAAGATGCCGACTCTTAAGTCCGCGCGGGTCGAAGCCGGCGATGCCGCTCATCGACGAAGTATGGACGAAACCCGCCACCCACCCGTCGAGCGGCTTGGCGAGCGCCATCGTGGCCTCGGTGCTGCGGCTGGTGCCGATGATGTAGATCGCGATCTGGCCGTAGCGCGCCTGGAGGTCGCGGATGATCGCCAGCATGCGATCGGGCGTCGAGGTGGCGTCGGTCGAGACGGCGACGAACCGACCGTCGGCGAACAGCTCGCGCGAGCGGATCAGGAAGTTGCCGCCGCCCGAGAAGACCAGCCTGCCGTCCACCATCCGGGGACTGACGCTTCCCTTGCCGCCCGGCATCAGGATGACGGCATAGGCCGGCGTGCCCGGCTTGCTCGTCAGGATGTAGGGAATGGTCTCGCCGCCGGCGGTACGCGCCGACGTCACCAACTCGTCGCCCGCCAGCGCCGGTTGCGCGGCGCAGGCCAGCAGGAGCAGCACGCCGCAAAGCAGGCCGCGCATCCTCACCCTCCGATCACTTTCTTGGCGATCATGCAGTGGATGCCCTTGTTGCCGTCGACCGTCTGCGTGACATGCAGGTCGCCCTGCAGGCTGCACAGCATGTAGGCGTCGGCGGCGGAGAGGCCGGTCTTGGCGGTGATCAGGCGGATCATGTCGCGCAGCGCTTCCTTGGCGGCGTCGTCGAGGTCGGGGTCGAAGCCGTGGGTGATCCAGTGCGTGGCGGTCTCGGCGCGCGGGTTGTTGAGCTTCATGTCCTTGCGCACGGTGAAGCGGAAGGTGCCGGAGAGCGACGTCTCGAGCGCCGTCAGGTTGACCTCGCCGTCGCCCTGCACGCCATGGCCGTCGCCGGTCGAGAACAGGCCGCCCTCGGCGAACACCGGCAGGTAGACCGTGGTGCCGACATTGAAGTGCTTGTTGTCGATGTTGCCGCCGAAGGCGCGCGGCTCGATCGAGCTGCACTGGCCCCATTCCGGCGGCGGCGCCACGCCCATGATGCCGAAGAACGGCTTGAGGTCGATCTCGAGGCCCCACGGCAGGGTGGCGACGCCGCGGTTGGAATCGATGGGAATGTGGGTCAGGCGATAGAACGGAAAGTCCTCGGGCAAGGTGCCGCCCAGCGGCCGCTGGGCGTTCCAGCCCCAGTTGGTGCGGAACTTGATGTCGAGGACTTCGACCGCCAGCGCATCACCGCGCTCGGCGCCCTCGACATAGACGGGGCCGGTCAGGATATGGCGGCCGAGATGCGGCTTGAGCGCACCCAGGATCTCGCGATGCTCGGGCAGCACGTTGAACGGCGCGCCGGGCAGGATCTCGGCCGAGCCCGACACGCAATGGATGGTGGCGATGTCGCCCGACTTGATGCGCAGTTGGGGCTTCAGCTGGCTGTCGAAGTAGCCCCAGTGGCAGGTCTCGGGCGAAGAATGAAGTTCATGCGTGGCCATGGCTGTCCCCCTTAAGTGCCCCCGGGTTGAAGCACATCCTGTGCCCACAAATCCATCGGCGATGCTATAGGCACCGTATGAACTATCGCCATGGCTATCACGCCGGCAACTTCGCCGACGTCCTGAAGCACACCGCGCTTTGCGAGCTGCTGCGCCTGCTGACGGCCAAGGACAAGAAGCTGTTCGTGCTCGACACCCACGCCGGCGCCGGCGGCTATGCGCTGGGCGAGGGGCCGGCGCGGCGCACCGGCGAGGCCGAGGCCGGCATCGCCCGCCTGGTCGCTGCCCCGCGTGCCGGCATGCCGTCCGCCGTCGTGCGTTACCTGGCGGCGGTCGCGGCCTACGACCGCAAGTTCGGTCCCGCCGCGGACGCCCTCAGGCGCTATCCGGGCTCGCCGCGGCTGGTCCGCGCGGCGCTCCGGCCGGGCGATCGCTTCATCGCGTGCGAGCTTCATCCGGCGGAGGCGTTGGCGCTCAAGCGCGAGTTCGCGGGTGATCGCGCGGTCGAGGTGCGCCAGGCCGACGGCTACAAGGTGCTGAAGGCGCTGTTGCCGCCGCCCGAGCGCCGCGGCCTGGTGCTGATCGATCCACCCTTCGAGACGCAAGACGAGTTCGAGCGCCTGCTGCGCGCGCTGCGCCAGGGCGTGCGGCGCTTCGCGACCGGCTGCTACGCGCTTTGGTATCCGATCAAGGACGAGGCCGCGGCCGCATTCGCGGGTGAACTCGCGGCGTTCAAGCCGTTGATCCTGGAATTGCACCTGGCGACGGTCGAGCCGGGCAAGCTCGCCGCCTCGGCGCTCGCCGTCGTCAATCCGCCCTGGCGTTTCGAGGAAGCGATGCGGGAGGCGCTGCCCTGGATCGCCGACCGCCTCGGTACAGGCGTCAGGGCCGCGGTTTTCGCCCCGCCAGCCAACGCGCCGGCTCCGGCATCGTCAGCGTGATGGCGAAGGACACCAGGCAAAGGGCGGCGCCGGCCAGCATGACGCCGGTGTAGGAACCGAAGAGATCGAAGGCGTAACCCGCGACCGGCGCGCCGAGCAGGGCGCCGAAGGCCACGCCGCTGTAGAGCGCGCCGATGATCGAGCCGAGCGCGCGGCCGCCGAAATAGTCGGCGGCGAGTGACGGCGCGATGGCGACGAAACCGCCGTAGAAGGCGCCGAACACCAGGGCGAAGACGACGAGCGCGGGCGCGCTGGTCGACTGCGACCACATCACCAGCATGGCGCCGGCGCCGACATACATCAGCGCGAAGGAAAGCCGCCGGCCGATCCAGGCGGTGACGCTGGCGAACAGGAAGCGGCCGACGGTGCTGCCGACGCCCAGCAGCACGATCAGCAGCACGCCGAAGCCTTCGCCCAGGCCAACGTCGCGGGCATAGGGGGCGAGATGCACGAACGGCACGAACAGGCCGAACGACATCAGGAGCGCGCCGGCATAGATCGCCCAGAACGGGCCGGAGCGCACGGCCTCGCCCAGGCTGAGTCCGGCCGGCATGGCACCGGCGCCGCTGGGATGCGGCGGATCGCCGTCGGGGGTGAGGCCGTAGCGCTCGGGCGCCGAGCGCACCAGCGCGCCGGCCACGAGCGCGCCCACCACGGTCAGGGCGGCCAGCACGACATAGCTCTGGCGCCAGCCGAGGCCGGCGATCAACACGTGTGCCAGCGGGGCGCCCACCAGCGTTCCCACGCCGATGCCGGCGATGGCGAGGCCGCTCGCGGTGCCGCGACGGCGCACGAACCAGCGCTGCACCGCCGCGATGCTGGGCACATAGGAGAGGCCGACGCCCACGCCGACGCCCAGGCCATAGCCGACATAGACCTGCCACAGGCTGCCTGCTTGCGCCGCGGCAACGAGGCCGATGGCGACCAGCAGCAGGCCGCCGATCACCACGGGACGCGGGCCGATGCGGTCGGCGATCAGGCCGGCGGGAAAACCCAGCTGGAAGTAGAGGAAGGCCGAGATCGAGAAGACCAGCGCCGTCTCGCCGCGACGGGCGCCGAACTCGCTCTCCAGT
>JABCYT010000515.1 GCA_013290035.1 Alphaproteobacteria bacterium | reverse complement strand
CGTCGGCCTTTCGATCCTCGAGCACACGATCGGCGTGAAGGGCCTCGACAAGTTCCCCCTCGATGGGCCGGTGCCGGAAATGGCCGACACCAACGGCCCGCTCAGCCGTCAGCACCTGCTGCTGGAAGCGGCGCGACGCGACAAGCTCACGCTGTGGGAACTCTGCCTGCTGAATGCCGGGCCGCGCGGGCATGCCCTGGTCGTCGGCACGCCCGAGCATGTCGCCGACGTGATGGAACACTGGTTCCTGAACGGCGCGGCCGACGGCTTCAACGTCATGCCGGCGTGGCTGCCGGGCTCCCTCGACGATTTCGTCGACATGGTGATCCCGGAACTGCAG
This sequence comes from Alphaproteobacteria bacterium, assembly GCA_013290035.1. Lineage (GTDB taxonomy): Bacteria > Pseudomonadota > Alphaproteobacteria > Reyranellales > Reyranellaceae > Reyranella. Next base: position 3,365 of record JABCYT010000515.1, on the reverse strand, counting down.
CGACGCGGCCTCTTCAGAACGGAGTACGAAGCCATGACCTTGCGCGAGAATCTCGGCCTGCCGGTGCCGGCCAGCCGCTTCCACGCCGCCCCTACGACCGAGGCCGCACAATGAGCGGGCGCGGTCGCGTGCTCCGTCGCCGCGAGATCGGCACCCTGGCGGCGGGCGCCGTTGCCGTCGGCGCCTTGCCGGCGCTGCGCATTCCGTCGGCCAGCGCCGCCGACGCCTCGACGTTCGTGAGCGGCTTCGGCCTGCCGCTCAATCTCGATCCGCACCAGGTCTACGACGTGCCGATGCAGTCGATGATGCTGAACGCCTACGACAATCTCTATCGCTACCAGGGCGATCCGCCGAAGATCGTGCCGTGGCTGGCCGAGAGTCACACCGTGTCCGACGACGGCCTCGACTGGGAATTCAAGCTGCGGCCCGGCCTGAAATTCCACGACGGCAGCCCGCTCACCGCCGAGGACGTGGTCTACAGTTTCCGCCGCGTGCTGGCGCTGGCGCTGGCGCCGGCCGGCGCCTTCCTGAAGATCCTGAAGCCCGAGAACGTGACCGCGCCCGACCCGCTGGTGGTGCGCTTCAAGCTCGAGACGAGCTACGCGCCGTTCTTTGCGGCGATCCCCAGCATCAGCATCGTCAATCCGAGGGTGATCAAGGCCAACGAGAAGGACGGCGACTGGGGCAAGACCTTTCTGGCCTCCGACGGCGCGGGCTCGGGCGCCTATCGCATCGTTCCCGCGGGCTATCGGCCGCTCGAATATCTCGACATGGAGATCAACGAAAGCCATTTCCTGGGCTGGAAGGACAACCCCAAGCCGGTGCGCAAGATCGCCTATCGGCCGACCAAGGAGAGCTCGACCCGCCTGCTGGCCTTGTTGAACGGCTCGCTCGACTGCACCGACACCAACCTGCCGGCCGATCAGGTGGCGCAGATCAACGAGTCGAAGATCGCCTATGTCCAGAAGGACGTGGTCATGCGGACCTTCGTCATCCGCATGAACAACACCAAGCCGCCGTTCGACAACCTCAATGCCCGCCGCTGCTTCGCCCATGCCTTCAACTACATGGGCTTCATCACCGACATCCTGGGCGGCTACGCCACGCGCGATCCCTACCCCATGCCGGAGGATCTGTGGGGCATCCCCAAGGACGCCAAGGGCTACGACTACGACCTCAAGAAGGCCAAGGAGTACATGGCCAAGGCCATCGCCGAAGGCGCGCCGATGAAGCGGCCGATCGAGCTGCATGTGCAGTCGGAGAACGAGCAGAGCGTGCAGGGCGCACAATTGTTCCAGAGCGACCTGGCGCAGATCGGCATCAACCTCAAGGTCGTCGGCAGCATCTGGTCGACCTTGACGACCGCTGCCGCCAAGCCGGACACCACGCCCGACATGTGGGTCCACTGGGTCAGCACCTACTTCGTCGATCCGGAGAACTGGGTCGGCCAGATGTACGACAGCCAGTTCCACGGCACCTGGAAGGCGTCGGCCTACTACAAGAACCCCGAGGTCGATACGCTGCTGCGCAAGGCCCGGGCGCTGGTCAAGCAGGAGGAGCGCGCGCCGCTCTACCAGGAGGCGATCCGCAAGATCATGGCCGATTCGCCCGACATCTGGATCTACAACTCCATGCAGCTCCAGGGTCTCAACAAGCGGGTCAAGGGCCGCCGGTTCTGCACCGTCGGCCAGGGCGCCGAGATGCGCTGGATCACCCTCGACGGCTGAGATGCTGCGCTTCGTCCTCCGGCGCTGCGCCCTGGTGGTGCCCTCGCTGCTGGGCTTGCTGGTCGTCACCTTCCTGCTGATCCACGCCGTGCCGTCGGATCCCGCCGTGGCCATGGCGGGCGACGCGGCCACGCCCGAGCAGATCGAGCGCCTGCGCCAGCAATACGGCCTCGACCGGCCGATCTGGGAGCAGTTCGCCGTCTATGTCGGCAGGGTCGCGCAACTCGACCTGGGCGAAAGCGCGTTTTCGCACAGGCCGGTGATGATCGACATCGCCCAGCGCCTGCCGGCGACGCTCGAGCTCACCTTCTGCGCGCTGGCGATCTCGGTGTTCCTCGGCGTGCCGCTGGGCGTCGTCTCGGCGCTGAACCACAACGCCTGGCCGGATTACGTGCTGCGCATCTTCTCGGTGATGGGCATCGCCCTGGCGGCGTTCTGGGTCGCCATCATGCTGCAGCTCTTGTTTTCCATGCAGCTCGGCTGGCTGCCGCTGCGCGGCGATCTCACCTCGACCCTGCCGCGACCCGACCGGGTGACCGGCTTCCTGACGGTCGACTGCCTGATCGCCGGCCGCTGGGACGCTTTCGCCGATGCGCTGAGACATCTGGCGCTGCCGGCCCTCACACTCTCGCTGGGCGGGCTCGCCACAATCGTGCGCTTCACGCGCGCCGGCACGCTCGACACCTTGCAGCAGGACTTCGTGTTCTACGAACGCGCCATGGGCTACCGCTGGCTGCGGCTGGTCTGGATCTTCGTGCTGCGCAACTCGGTCACCGCCACCGTGACCCAGATCGGCCTGCTGTTCGGCGGCCTGATCGCCGGCGGCGTGGTCGTCGAGGCGATCTTCGACTGGCCGGGCATCGGCAGCTACACCGTGCAGGCGATCCTGACCGGCGACCGCCAGGTCATGCTGGCGGTGACCCTGCTGGTCGGCACCGTCTATGCCGCCGTGAACATCCTGGTCGATGTCGTGCACGGCCTGCTCGACCCGCGCCTGATGGAGCGCGGATGAGAGCGATCCTGCGCAAGCTCACGCGCGACCTGCCGGCGATGCTGGGCCTTGGCATCGTGCTCGTCGTGCTGCTGATCGCGATCCTGGGTCCGCTGCTGGCGCCCTACCCGGGAGATGCCGCCGCCTCGCATCTTGCCCGCCGCCTGAAACCGCCCAGCGCGGATTTTCTCTTCGGCACCGACAATCTCGGCCGCGACATCTTTTCGCGCGTCATCCTCGGGGCCCGCGGGGCGCTCGCCATCGCGCTCACCGTGGTCTCGGTCGCCATGCTGATCGGCGTGCCGCTCGGCCTGATCGCCGGTTTCCGCGGCGGCTGGCTGTCGGAGACGATCATGCGGGTCACCGACGTCGTGCTGGCCATCCCCCAGCTCGTGCTGGCGCTCGCTTTGGCGCAGCTCATGTCGCCCTCGCTCGAAAGCGCGATGCTGGCGCTGTCGCTGACCTACTGGCCGTTCTTCACCCGCATCGTCTATGCCGAGACGCGCCGGCTCTCGTCGTCGCTGTTCGTCGACGCGCTGCGCGGCGTGGGCGCCGGCTCCGGCCGCATCGTCTTCCTGCACATCCTGCCCAACGCCCTCTCGCCGGTAATCGTGCGCGCCACCATCGGGCTCGGCTTCACCATCCTG
>JABCYT010000514.1 GCA_013290035.1 Alphaproteobacteria bacterium | reverse complement strand
TCGCCGCGCTGGTTGATCGTCACCTGGCGGATGCGGGCGATGCCGCGGTCGGGCTTGGACGCGGAGAGCCTCAGTTCGACGATGTCCGTCACCACGCGTAGCGTGTCGCCCGGGCGCACCGGCCGCGGGAACTGGACCTCGCCGATGCCCGGCGAGCCGAGACTGGCAGCGCGGAACACGCCCTGCTCGAGCCACAGCTTCAGGGTGACCGCCATGGTGTGGAGGCCTGACGCGATCAGGCCGCCGAAGCTCCACTTGGTGGCGAACTCGACGTCGGTATGGAACGGCTGCGGATCCCATTGCCGCGCGAACTCAATGATGCCGGCCTCGGTCATGGTCATGCCGCCGCTGACGAAGCGGTCGCCGACTTTGAAATCCTCGTAATAGCGATCGGTCACAGGACCTGCTCCAGGTAGGCGGTGTCGGGCACGGGGCTTGGGTAGTAGGGCGGGATGTCCACACGAAGCCCAACGAGCTTTAGAGGCTCACCGCAACGTCTATGTTGCCGGTGATTGTGTCGAGTGTGAGACGTCGACAACCCTTGCGCGGGCCAGCCACTGAAGCGCCACAGTGTCGGCCGCGTTGCGCCTAGATCCCGAACACCCGCAGCCCGTAGATCAGGCCGACGACCAAAAGACCGATGAAGACCGTCTGGGTCACCAGCAGCATCACCGGAGCGATGCCGATGCGCGCCAGGGCCAGCAGCGAGGTCTTCATGCCGAGCGCGGCGATGGCGGCGATGATCAGGAACGAGGAGACCTGGCCGACGGCGCCCTTCACGTCGGGCGGCACGACGCCCAGCGAATTCAGCGCCGCCAACGCCAGGAAGCCGAACAGGAACACCGGCGGCGACGGCCGCGCATCACCCGCCGCCTCGCCGCCCTTGGCGACCCACCAGGCGATGCCGGCGACGGCCGGCAGCAGGAAGGCCACGCGCAGCAGCTTGGTGATGATGGCGTCGGCCAGCACCTGCGGCCCCAGCGTCTGGCCGGCGCCTGCCACCTGGGCCACGTCGTGGATGGCGCCGCCCAGGAACACGCCCATCTCGAACAGCGAGAAGCCCAGGACATCGTGCAGGGCGGGGTAGATCACCATCACCACCGTGCTGATGAAGTTCACGCCCATCACCGCGAAGGCGAGATCGCGGTCGGAATGTTCGTGCTTGGGCAGCACCGCGGAGGCGGCCATCGCGGCCGCAGCGCCGCATACGCCGGTGGCGCAGCCGGTCAAGAGTCCGAAGTCGCGCGACAGGCCGAACAGGCGCGCCGCCCAGGCGCCGAAGGTGATGGTGCAGGCGACGGCCGCGAGCGCGATCAGCACGGGCAGCGCGCCGCCGTCGACGAGCTGGCCCAGGGTCAGGCGTGCGCCATAGAGAGCAACGCCAATCCGCAGCAGCGTGCGGCCGGCGAATTCCAGCCCGGGCTTCAACGCGGTCTTGCCCGACAGCGGCTGCAGCGCCATGCCGATGACCAGTGTGAGAATGAGCGGCGGCACCCACACGGCGCCGAACTTCAGCATGTCGCGCATGTCGGCGACGAAGGCCACCGCCGCGATGACCGCGCACAGCGCGACCCCGGGCGCCACCCGACGCAGATTGTCGGGCGCCCACAGGCGGACCAGTTCGACGGCGATCGTGCTGCTACGCATCAAGAATGGCGACCAGCTGGCCTTCGCCGATGGCCTCGCCTTCGCTGACCTTGATCTCCTTGATGACGCCCGCCTTGGGCGAGAGCACGGGGATTTCCATCTTCATCGATTCGAGGATCATGATCTCGCCCTCGGCCTCGATCCTGTCGCCGGGCTTGGTCTGGATTTTCCAGACGTTGCCGGCGATTTCCGACTTCACGTTGACGACGGCCATACCCTGGTTTTCTCCCCGGCGTTGCTCAGGGGGCTTTTTCGGCCACGCGGCGCGCCAACGCAAGGGCCGAGCCGCCGACGCGACCGCCGAGCCGGTATGCGGCTTCGTTCACGGCGGAAAGCACGCCCCGGGTGAGGGTCGAACGGCCATCGCCGATCTTCGCCGACAGCGCCGCCACCGTTGCGCCGGCAACCCCCGCCTTGTCGAGAATGAGCAGGCCGGCGGCACCCGCACGATCGGCGCCGAAGCCTGCGTCATTGTAGAGCACCAGGGCAGGCTCCACAGGTGCCACGACCTGACCCGACACTTCGGCCCCATGACTGCCCGTGGCCACGACCTGGTCGCGATCCTCGGCGAGGATCAGCGTGGCTGAATCGATGCAAATGATCTTCCGTCGGCCGGCTTTGGCGTCGAATACCGAGCGCCCCTCGGCTCTGGCCGGCGGCGCGCGGTGCGGCCAGGGCGCCGCCTTGAGCCGCTCTGCGGCTTCCGCGCAGGTCTGGCCGGGCGCCACGCCGCAGGCGGCGGCGAGCGCATTGGCGCGCCTCACGATGCCCCGGCGCATCATGTCCTCGGCCTCGCCGATGCGGGCGCTTGCCGAATCGACCGCGGCCATCGCCATGCCGAGTTCCTGCGCCAGGGCGAGACCGGCGACGCCCGCTTCCTCGAAGCCGATGCCGGCATCGTGATGGATGGCGGCGCGGGCGCCGGCCTTGGCGACGACATGGGCGGCGTAGAGGGCCGCATGGGAGCCGCCGACGATGACGGCGCCGTCTGCTTCGGGCGGCAACCTGGTCACGCTCGGCACGACGATGATGGCGACGGTCATGGCGACATCATATCGCCAATGCGCCTATAAGTCCGCGCATGCCCGAACCGGCCAGCGCACCCACGGTCGACAACAAGGTCGCGGTCCTGATCCTGCAGCACCCGCAGGAGCAGGATCACATGCTGGGCACGGCAGGGTTGCTGCGCCAGACACTAGCCCACGCCAAGCTTTCGGTCGGCTTGTCGTGGCGCAATCTGGGCCATGCGTTGGGCGAGCCCGGCGAGGCGAAGGATTGGGGCGTGCTTTATCTCGGCTCGACGCATGCCGCCGGGAAGGGTCCGCTGGTCGCGCTCAACCGAAAGGGCGAACTGCTGGCCGATCAGGAAAGCGCGCGGCACGGCCTGAGGGGCATCGTCGTCCTGGACGGCAACTGGGCGCAGGCCAAGGCGCTGTGGTGGCGCAACGCCTGGCTGACCAGACTCCGACGCTTCGTCGTCATCCCCGATGGGCCCTCGCTTTACGGCACGCTGCGCAAGGAGGCGCGATCCGACGCGGTCTCGACCCTCGAGGCCGTGGCGCTCGCGCTGTCGGCGCTCGAGAACGACCCGACGCTGCGGGCAAAGCTCCTGGCGCCGTTTCGCGAGCTGATCGCCAGGGCGCGCCGCGAGGGCGTCCGGGACGTCAAACGGGATCGTCGGAAACGCCGCTAGCCCCTATAATCGCGCCATGCTGGATCAACCGCAGATTCCCGTCGCGCAACGGACCAACCCGGAGCGCTCCTTCGCCGAGGAGGTGCGCGCGCTCAGGCTGGGCGCGGGCGAGGTCTTCCGCGGCGTGGCCTATGTCGGCGGCTACCAGGGTGCGCCGGTCTCGCATCTGGTCGATGGGTCCGCATGTCGTTCGAGGACGTGATCCGCGTCGCCCAGGCCAAGACCGCGGCCGACCGCCTCCTGCGCGTGTGCCGCGAGGTCGCGCGGCTGATCAAGGGCTACGGCGACACCCACAAGCGCGGCCTCGGCAACTATCGCCGCATCACCGACGAGGTGATCGCGCCCGCTCTGGCCGGCAAGCTGGCGCCGCGGGCGGCGGCCGACGCCGTCGCC
>JABCYT010000513.1 GCA_013290035.1 Alphaproteobacteria bacterium | reverse complement strand
TTGGCGGCATTGTCCCACGAGGCGAACGAGCGGCTGGTGACGCTGAAGAAGACGAGCAGGATGATGAGCGTCAGGAACGGCGCGATGTTGCGCATCTGGTTGCTCACGAAGCTCCTCATGCAGCCTCCAGCAGCCGGTCCTTGCTGACCGTCTCGCCGGCGAACTCGCGCACGATGCGGCCCTTCTTCATCACCACGATGCGGTCGGCCAGCGACAGCACGGTCTCGGGCTCGGTCGACATGACGACGATGCCGAGGCCGCGATCGCGCAAGCCGCGCACGATCTTGACCACGTCCTCCTTGGCGCTGACATCCATGCCGCGCGTCGGCTCGCTCAGCACCAGCATCCTGGGCGGCCAGGTCAGCCACTTGGCGAGCGCCACCTTCTGCTGGTTGCCGCCCGACAGGCTCTGCAGCAACGCCTCCACCGTCGGCGGACGAATCGACAGCGCCTCGACATGGCGGCGCGCAATGTCCCGCTCGGTGGCCGGCTTCAGCCAAAGCCGCGCGATGCGGCCCAGCACGCTGATCGACATGTTCTTGTAGACCGGCTCCTGATAAAACAGCATCGAACGGCGGCTTTCGGGAACGAAGGCGACACCGGCGCGTCGCGCATCGGCGGTGTTGCGCAAGCGCAGGACCTTGCCGTCGCTCGTCAATGTCCCCGCGGTCGACTTCAGCTTGCCGAAAAGCGCGCGGGCCAGCTCGATCTGGCCGCAGCCCATGAAGCCGTAGACGCCCAGCACCTCGCCCGCCCTGACGTCGAGCGAGATGTCGGCGAAGGCCCGCCCGGCGCAGAGCCCGCGGACCGCGAGGATGACCGGCGCGCCGGGCTTGCTGTCGAGCGCGATCGCCCCGGTGTAGCTCTCTTCCAGGTCCTCGTGCCCGCTGCCGATCATGCGTTCGATCACCCAGCCCTTGTCGATCTTGGCGGCGTCCTCGGTGACGATACGCCGGCCGTTGCGAAAGATCGTCACCGTGTCGGCGATGGCCAGCACGTCGTCGAGGAAGTGCGAGATGAAGATGATGCTGCGCCCGCTGGCGCGGACGGCGCGCAGAACCTCGAACAGGCGATGCACCTCGGGCGGCGACAGGGCGGAGGTCGGCTCGTCGAGGATGATGATGCGGGCGCCCGAGAACAGCACGCGGGCGAGCTCGATCAGCTGCTGCAGGCCGATCGCCAGCGAGCCCATGCGGGCGCGCGGATCGACATCGATGCCGAGGCTCGCAAGATGCGCGCGCGCCCCCGCGAACATGCTCCGCCAGTCGACCATGCCGGCGCGGGTCGGCTGCTTGCCGAGATAGACGTTCTCGGCGACGGTGAGGTCGGGCACGACGCTCAGCTCCTGATGCACCATGCCGATGCCTGCGGCGAGCGCCTCGCGGGCGGAGCGGAAATGCACCTCGCGCCCATCGATCATCATGCCGCCCTGATACTGCGCATGCAGGCCGGCGATGATCTTCATCAGGGTAGACTTGCCGGCGCCGTTCTCGCCGACCAGGCCGTGGATCTCGCCCCGGCGCAGCACGAAATCAGCATCGCGCAGCGCCACGACGCCGCCAAACGACTTCGAGATACCCCGCATCACAAGCGGCGTCGGTCCCTCGCCCGACGCCGCCGCGTCCTCAGCCGTCATGGCGTCCAGGCCCGTTTCGTCAGATCAGGAAGTGATCCTCCATCCACAGCATGCCGGCGGCGTTCTCCTTGGTGACGACCGGGCCGTCGGTGACGACGCTCTTCGGGATGCCGGAACCGGTCTTCTCACCGCCATTGACCGCCGCTACGCCAGCGACGATGGCGCCGCCATGGATGCGGCAGGACGGATTGCGCACCGTGGCGAACATGCGTCCATCGGCAACGGCTGCGATCGCCGGCGGCATGGCATCGACGCCACCGATCAGGACGTTGGTGCGATTGTGCGCCTTCATGATGTTGTAGGCGGCGAGCGCCATGTCGTCGTTGTGGAAGAACGCCGCGTCGATCTCGGGATACTTGGTGAGATAGGTCTCCCACAGACGCGCCGTCTTGGACACGTCCCAATCGGCCGGCTGGGTGTCGAGCACCTGAATGTTGGGGTATTGCTTCACGACCGATTCGAAGCCCTTGGCCCTGCCCTGCGCACCGGTATGGCCAAGCGCGCCCTGGGTCATGATGATCTTGCCCTTGCCACCCATCTTGGTGACCAGCGCCTGGGTGACGGCCGAGCCCATGAACTCGTTGTCGGGCGCCAGGAAGGCGTGCACGTTGATCTTGTCCAAAGGTGCGATCAGCGTGTCCATGTCGATGACCGGCGTGCCCGAGTCGATCATCTTCTGCACCGGCTGGGTCAGCGTGCCGATGCCGAAGGCCTGGATGGCCACGAAGTCCCATTTCTGCGACGCCATGTTGTCGATCGCGGCGCGCTGCTTGACGGCGTCGAGCTGGCCGTCGAACCAGGTCACGTCGACATTGAAGAGCTTGCCCCAATATTCGGCCGCCGCCTTGCCCTGGGCGCACCAGGTGGCCTGAAGGCCGGCATTGGAGAAGGCAGCCTTCAAGGGCTTTTCCGAGCGCCCGGCCGCCACGCCGGCGGCCATGGCCTCGCTGATGCCGAGGACGCCAAGTGTCGCGACCGCTCCACCCACCGACGCGACGGTGAGAAAATCACGTCTGCCTTTGTTCAACGTGTCCGTCATCGCTTCCTCCTTGGTCAACCGGTCGAGTGCCGGTGTTGACGAGAGTCTGGCAGCGAGCCCTACGAGCGGCAAGGCGCGGCGCCATTCGCCGAGGGGCAGTCAGCTAGTCCTTTTTGGATTGGCGCATCCGCGTATTGGCCAAGGTCGGCAAGGCGCGCCTGCTCGGAAGACTCCTCGAGCATGTGCCTGCCGGCCTGCTCGAATTCTGGCTTGTAGAGTGTCGGGCGTCCGGGTCCGTCCATGGTCGATCCTGCGGTCGAGGCGAGAGCGACGATAATCCTGAACTTAAGTATGTGTCAACAAATAAAATAGCAAAACTGAAGAGAATCGGCGAGCGCAAACCACCGAATAAGTGGGCGCCATATCGCCCGAATATATAGCTTTCGGAAAGCGGCGATGCGGCAATTGGTTTAGTATTGCTTCTGGAGCCCTGCTCCTTGCCCGTCTTCGGACCGCACGGGTGGGCATGCGGTCCGGCGGTCCAGTCAGTCCTTCTTCGCCGGTGGCAGCCGCACTGCAATGTGCAGTTCGCGCAGCTTCTCCGGCGGCAGCTCGGTCGGCGCGTCCATCATCAGGTCGACCGCCTGCTGGTTCATCGGGAAGGTGATGACCTCGCGGATGTTGGGCTCGTCGGCCAGCAGCATGACGATGCGATCGACTCCGGGCGCGGCGCCGCCATGCGGTGGCGCGCCATATCGGAAGGCGTTCAGCATGCCGCCGAATCGCCGCTCGACTTCTTCCTTGCTGTAGCCTGCGATGCCGAAGGCCTTGAACATGATGTCCGGCCGATGGTTGCGGATGGCGCCCGAGCAGAGCTCGATGCCGTTGCAGACGATATCGTACTGCCAGGCATTGATAGTGAGCGGATCCTGGGTCTCCAGCGCCTCCAGCCCGCCCTGCGGCATGGAGAACGGGTTGTGGCTGAAGTCGATCTTCTTCGCCGTTTCGTCGTACTCGAACATCGGGAAGTCGACGATCCAGCAGAATTCGAAGGCGTCCTCGGCGATCAGCCCCATTTCCTGGCCGACCTTGGTGCGCGCGTGACCTGCGAACTTCCAGGCCGCCTCGGGCTTGTCG
>JABCYT010000512.1 GCA_013290035.1 Alphaproteobacteria bacterium | reverse complement strand
GTCGTGCTTCAGGTTCTTCTCGAGCGTGCGGTCATTGTCGCCCAGGAACACCGCGGCGATGCCCTTGTGCGTCGCCGCCACCAGCACGCGGCCATAGTCGGAATCGACCGTGGTGTAGTCGATGTGGGCGCCCGCGCCGCCCTTGGCATAGGTGGCGGGCGTCATGCCAAGCGCCTTGTCGCTGGTCTCGTAGACGCGGCTCGGCGAACCGTAGCCTGCGCCATAGAGCGCGTCGGCCACCGACTCGCCCCCGCGCAACGCCCGGCGGAAACGCTGGCGCTTGCGCGCCACCAGCCAGTCGCGCGGATTGACGCCCAACTCGGCGATGAAGCGCTTGCTGAGGGCGCCGCTCGACAGGCCGACCCGGCGCGCTACCTCGGCGAGCGAGGGCGGCGTGTCGGCGTCGGTCGAATCGAACAGCGCGCAGGCCCGGGCAACCGGCTTGCTGAGGCCGACATCGGCCTGCCAGTCGCGTGGCTTGCAGCGCTTGCAGGCGCGAAAGCCCGCTGCCTCGGCGGCATCGGGCGAAGCGTGGAACGCCACGTTCCGGCGCAGCGGCGCGCGGGCCGCACAAGACGGCAGGCAATAGACCCCGGTCGTCCGGACCGAGAACCAGAACCGCCCGTTGTAGGTCCGGTCACGCCGCTGGACGGCCTGCCAGCAGGTTCCCTCGTCGGGACGCGTATCGGGAAGGGTTGAGGTGGCGAGAGCCAAGGTCGGAAGTGAAAGGGAATGTTGGGTCATGGCGCCATCAAAGCACCATGGCCCAACCTGCTCTATCCGGCTTCCGCCGGCAATTGCCGCCGCAATTCTGGCCTAGGACCAGAAGCTCTTGGAAGCCTCGAAGCGCGCGGTTCCCCGGTCCAGCCCAATGTCGCGCAACAGGCGCTCATCGAGCTGGGCCAACTGGCGTCGCGAACGGGCGAGCTCGGCGCGGGTCATGACATTGTCGATCCCGACCACGACCGCACCGGCCAGCAGCGCCACGGCGCGGCCAAAGGTGAAGGGAGAGGCTTCCGCGCGGGCGATTTCCCGCACGCTGGACAGGGTCGACATGACTTAGCTCCGTTTGAGGCGACGGCAACCGAAGGGTTCCCTTGCGCCTCGTTTCTGTAAGGTATTTGCGCTACAATGCCTCGATATTCAAAGGATGAAACCTCGGGGGTGGGATAGAATTTCTATGAACGGGTGCCTTAAATGAGCCGCTCTCAGCTGCCGCTGAACGCCTTGCGCGCCTTCGAAGCGGCGGCCCGTCACGCAAGCTTCACCCATGCCGCCGAGGAACTGCACGTCACCCAGGCCGCCGTCAGCCACCAGGTGAAGGCGCTCGAGGAGCGGTTGGGCGTGGCGCTGTTCGTGCGTCGTCCGCGCGGGCTCGAGATCACCAGCGAGGGCGAGGCGCTGCTGCCCGATCTGCGCGATGCGTTCGACCGCATGACCAACGCGCTGGAGCGGGTCGGCCGCAAGGCCAATTCCGGCACGCTGAGCGTCAGCCTGGTCACCACCTTCGCGCTGGGCTGGCTGGCGCCGCGCCTGCATCGTTTCCAGTCCAAGCATCCCGAGATCGAGGTGCGCATGACGACGACGCAGCGGCGCATCGATTTCGCGCGCGAGGATTTCGACTGCGCCATCCGCTTCACCGTCCAGCCGGAACCCGAGCTGCATGCGACTCGCCTGTTCTCCGACGTTCTGACGCCGCTTTGTGGCAAGCGCTACAAGGACAAGCTCAGGACCCTCGATGATCTCAAGCGCGTGCCGTTCATCGACATGACCTACGATCCCGAATGGGCGATCTGGCTGCGCGCCGTGGGCATGGGCGACTTCAAGCCCAAGCGCGTGCTCACCTTCGACTCGACCATGATCGCCGTGGAAGCGGCGATGGAAGGCGCCGGCGTGGCCGTCGGACCGCCCCAGCTTTTCCGCGAGGAGCTGGCCTCGGGGCGGTTGTTCCAGCCCTTTCCGCAGATCGTCGACTCGGGCAAGGCGTGGTGGTTCGTGTGCCCGCCGGCCTCGGTCAACCGGCCGAAAACCCGCGCCTTCGAGGAATGGCTGATCGAGGAGCTCAGCGCCCCGCAGACGCGGTCCGGCCGCACCGCCCTCGTCGCGGGCGGGCGTCGCTGATCGCCGTCATCGTTGGCTTCGCGATCGACGCTGGCGGAATTCGAGGCCGAGAGAAATTCGGGCTGAATGGTTCGCCTTGGGAGGTGTTGATCAGGCTGGCGGTGTAAGGCATGCCGGTCTCCTCGACCGGCGTCTGGCCAAGAGAAAAACTAAGGGAGGATGCAGTTTGCTGAAATGGCTCCGCGGCGACCCCAAACCGGCTTCGGCTCCCGCCGCGACGCTGGGGGCGATCGAAATCCGCCGTCCCTGGGCACGCCGGTCGTCGGAAACGCCGGGGCAGGGCGGCGGCTTTTTCGTGGTCACCAACACAGGAGCGGACGCGGACCGCTTGGTCGCGGCGAGTAGCCCGGCCGCCGAGACGGTGGAAATCCACGCCATCAAGGTGGTCGGCGGCGACATCACCATGCGCCCGCGCGCGGATGGCCTGGCCGTTCCCGGTGGCGTCACGCTGACGCTTCAGCCGCGCGGCTATCATCTGCTGCTGATCGGCCTCAGGGAGCCCTGGATCCGGGGCGCGCGCCTATCTGTTACGCTGACTTTCGAAAAAGCTGGCAGCATCGACGTGGCGTTCCCGGTCGAGGCGCCGGGGCCGGTCGGTACGGAAATCCTGGTCGAGGAGCGTCAGCGCGGATAGCGGTGCCGTCCGCCAAACGCGTCCTCGACCAGTAGAGCGCCGGGATCGTCGCCGATATAGCCTGGCCCGATCGGCACCTTGCCGTGGCCGCCCGGCACATCGAGCACATAGGTTGGCTGGGCGAGGCCTGACAGCCGGCCGCGCAGCGCCTTCATCAAGGCCTGTCCGCGCTCGACCGACACCCGGAAATGGCCGGTGCCGCGCACCAGGTCGGGATGGTGCAGGTAGTAGGGTTTCACCCGCGCCATCACGAGGGCGCGCATGAGCTGCTCGAGGGTTTCGATGTCGTCGTTGACGCCGGCCAGCAGCACGGTCTGGCCCATCAGCGGAATGCCGGCATCGGCCAGGCGCGCCAGCGCCGCGCGCGTCGCGGGGCTGAGTTCGCGGGCATGATTGCAGTGCACGCCGAACCACAGCGTGGCGCGCCGCGGCCTGAGCGCCGCCACCAGTTCGCCGGTCACCCGCCCGGGATCGACGATCGGCACGCGGCTGTGGATGCGGATCACGCCGAGGTGCCCGATGGCATCGAGGTTGGCCGTCAGCTCGGCCAGACGGCGCGGCGCCAGCATCAGTGGATCGCCGCCCGTCAGGATCACTTCCCAGATTTCCGGACGGTCGCGGATATAGGCGAGGGCGGCTGAAAGCTCGGCGGCCGACAGGGCCTCGCCGCCGGGCCCGACCTTTTCGCGGCGGAAGCAGAAGCGGCAATAGACCGGGCAGACATGCAGCGGCTTCAGCAGCACGCGGTCGGGGTAGCGGTGCACGATGCCCTTGACCGGCGAGCGCGCCTCGTCGCCGATCGGGTCCGCCAACTCGTCGGGCGACAGCTCGGTCTCGGCGGCGTTGGGCACGAATTGGCGGGCAATCGGGTCGTGCGCGGGATCGCCGCGATCGATCAGCGCCACCATCTCGGGCGTGACGGCGATCGCCATCGATTGGGCAGCCGCCGCCAGACGCGGATCGGGCGTCAGCAGTCCCTCGCGCTCCAGGGCTTCGAGCGTGCGCAGCGTT
>JABCYT010000511.1 GCA_013290035.1 Alphaproteobacteria bacterium | reverse complement strand
CGTAAGGCGGACGCGGACCACGCGGACGGAAGCCGCCGCCGTCGCGGCCACCACCGCCACCGCCGCCGAAGCCACCGCCACCACCACCGGGCTGACGCTCGACGGCTTCACGGACTGCGATCGAGCGGCCATCGAGCAACGCGCCGTTCATGGCCTGCATGGCCGCGGCGCCTTGATCATCTGTTTCCATCTCGAGGAAGGCGAAGCCGCGGCTGCGGCCGGTCTCGCGATCCACGATCACTTTCGAGGAGCTGACGGTGCCGAACTGAGAGAAGGCTTCTTGCAAACGCTCAGACGTGACCGAATAGGGCAGATTGCCCACAAACAATTTACGACTCATTCAAGGCTCGGGGCTGGAGGAAGGATAGAGCGGAGTCCGGCGCGCGCTTGCTGGACGACTGGGTCCAAGCGTTTCATCGACATTTGACAGATGACCAAGAAGCTCACGGAAAGACGTTGACCGGTATCGCGCTCCGCGACTGTGCCGAGACTCGTGATGATGCTCGCCGGCTAATGTCGCAATGCAGCACTTATGCGCTGATTCACGTCTTGAGTCCACCGCTCCGGCAAGGGATTGAGATCGCCCGGGCCTGGTCACACAATCGCCACGTAAATTGGAGGAGCGCCATGATCGTCGACCATCGTACCTATGAACTGCAGCCCGGACGGCTGCGCGATTTTCTCGCGCTCTACGAAAAGGAAGGGCTGCCGGTTCAGAAAAAGCATCTCGGCAATCTAGTCGGCTTTTTCACAACCGAGGTCGGCAACGTGAACGAGATCGTGCATATCTGGGGCTACGAAGATCTCGCCGATCGCACCAAGCGCCGCGCTGCGATGGCAGCCGACCCCGCATGGCAGGCGTACTTGCAGAAAAGCCGAGAATTTATGAAGCACATGAATAACAAGATATTGGTGCCAACGTCGTTCTCACCCACGAAGTAAGGTAAAATCATGACGACGTCGCACACGCGCCGCAGCGGCGCCCAGGTCCTGATCGACCAGCTGCGCATTCACGGCACCGACACCATCTTCGGCGTGCCCGGCGAGAGCTATCTCGCGGCACTCGATGCGCTCTACGCCCAGCGCAATTCCATCCGCTATGTCATCTGCCGCCAGGAGGGCGGCGCCGCCAACATGGCGGAAGCTTACGGCAAACTAACGGGCAAGCCCGGCATCTGCTTCGTCACCCGAGGACCGGGGGCGACCAACGCCAGTATCGGTTTGCATACCGGCTTCCAGGATTCGACGCCCATGATCTTGCTGGTTGGCCAGGTCGCGCGCGAGGCTACCGACCGCGAGGCGTTCCAAGAGATCGACTATCGCCGCATGTTCGGCCAGATGGCCAAGTGGGTCGCCCAGATCGAGGACGCGCGTCGCATTCCTGAACTGGTGAGCCAGGCATTCCACACCGCGCTCAACGGCCGGCCCGGTCCCGTCGTGCTGGCGCTGCCCGAGGACATGTTGACCGACGAGGTCGAGGTGGCCGATGCCGGCCCCTACAGGATCGCCCGCGGCGCGCCCGCGCCCGGCGACATGGCCAAGCTGCGCGCGATGCTCGAGGCGGCCGAGCGACCGATGGTGATCCTGGGCGGCGGCGGCTGGAGTGCCGAGGCCTGCGCCGACATCCGGGCCTTCGTCGAGGCCAACGACCTTCCGGTGTGCGCCTCGTTTCGCAATCAGGACCTGATCGACAACCGCCATCCCAACTATGTCGGCGATCTCGGCGTCGGTGTCGGCCCGGCGCTCGGCAAGCGCATCAAGGCGTGCGATCTCATCCTGGCCGTCGGCCCGCGCCTCGGCGAGGCGACGACGGGCGGCTACACGCTGTTCGACCTGCCGGTGCCCAAGCAGAAGCTGGTGCATGTCCATGCTGGCGCCGAGGAGCTCGGCCGCGTCTATCAGGCGACGCTTCCCATCAATAGCGGCATGGCGAACTTCGCCGCCGCCGCCCGCGCGATGAAGCCGGTCGACGGCAAGCGCTGGAAGGCGGGTGTGGCCGAGGGCCATGCCGAGTATCTCGACAACATCAAGCCCGGGCCGCTGCCCGGTGCGGTGAACATGGGCGAGGTCATCGCCTGGCTGAACAAGCGCCTGCCCGACGACGCCATCGTCACCAACGGCGCCGGCAACTACGCCGCCTTCCTGCACCGCTTCTTCCAGTATCGCGGCTTCAAGACCCAGCTCGCGCCGACCAGCGGGGCGATGGGCTACGGCGTCCCGGCGGCGGTGGCCGCCAAGATCGCCCAGCCCAATCGCATGGTCGTGTCGTTGGCCGGCGACGGCTGCTTCCTGATGAATGGCCAGGAATTTGCGACGGCGGTCCAGCACGGCGCCAACGTGGTGATCGCCGTCATCGACAATGGCATGTTCGGCACGATCCGCATGCACCAGGAGCGCGAGTATCCGACGCGCGTCCATGGCACCGACCTCAAGAATCCCGACTTCGCGGCCTACGCCCGCGCCTTCGGCGGCCACGGCGAGACGGTCGAGAAGACGGAAGACTTCGCGGCGGCGTTCGAGCGCGCGCTCGCGGCCGGCAAGCCGGCGATCATCCACGTCAAGACCGATCCCGAGGCGCTCACCTCGCGCATCACCTTGAGCAAGCTGCGCGAGCAGGCGCTGGCGAAGCAGCACTAGGTTGTGGCGGGCCCGCCGAATGGCACTTGCGCGGGCCCGCGTTCGCCTCTATAGAAACCCGCGTGGAGATTTGAGCCGACCGGCTTGCGACCACGTTAAAAATCGCTAAAAGGTCGGAGGTGCTCGCAAAAGCCCCCGCCCTTCCAGGTCGGGGGCTTTTTCGTTGCGCGTCCGCTCCTCTCGGAGGGGCGGGCGCCGACGCGAGGAGAGGGCAATGGACGGATCGATCCCAGCTAAGAAGGCGCGTGCCGATCAATCGACATGGCGGGCGCAGACGCGCGCCGTGCGCGGCGGCCAGTTGCGCAGCAACTTCGACGAGACGTCGGAGGCGCTGTTCCTGACGTCGGGCTATGCCTACCAGAGCGCGGAGGAGGCCGAGGCCACCTTCAAGGGCGAGAGCGGCCACTACCAGTATTCGCGCTTCGGCAATCCCACCGTCGCCATGTTCGAGAACCGGCTGGCCGCGCTCGAGGGCGCCGAAGCCTGCCGCGCCACCTCGACCGGCATGTCGGCGGTGTTCTTCTCCCTGCTGGCGCTGCTCAAGGCCGGCGACCGCATCGTCGCGGCGCGCCAGCTCTTCGGCTCATGCCACTACATCGTGGCCGACCTGCTGCCCAAGTACGGCATCGAGGGCGAGTTCGTCGACGGCGGCGATCTCTTGGCCTGGGAGAAGGCGCTGTCCCGGCCGGCGCAGGCCGTGCTGTTCGAATCGCCGTCCAATCCGATGCTCGACATCGTCGACATCAAGGCGGTGTGCGACATGGCGCACAAGGCCGGCGCCAAGGTCGTGCTCGACAACGCCTTCGCCACGCCGATGCTGCAGCGGCCGCTCGAATGGGGCGCCGACATCGTCGTCCATTCCGCCACCAAGTACATCGACGGCCAGGGCCGCACCCTGGGCGGCGCGATCCTGGGCTCCAAGGAGTTCATCCTCGAGAAGCTGCAGCCCATCATCCGCAACACCGGACCCTCGCTCAGCCCGTTCAACGCCTGGGTGCTGGTCAAGGGCATGGAGACGCTGGGCCTGCGCATCGATCGCCACTGCGCCAATGCCGCGCGGGTGGCCGATGCGCTGGCCGGCCATCCCGCCATCGCGCGCGTGCTCTATCCCGGCCGCAGCGACCATCCGC
>JABCYT010000510.1 GCA_013290035.1 Alphaproteobacteria bacterium | reverse complement strand
CCAGCGCGACGGCGAGTCCGTTTTTGGCCAGCAAGCGGGCCAGCGAGGCGCTGAGCCCCGGGCCGGTGCCGACGATCAGCGCAGAGCGGTATTTTGGCTTTTCCATAAGGGTCTCCTCGTTGCCGGGGATTCGGCACGGGTATAGGCTGTTGTGCAATAGGGAAGGAAGCCGCCATGGATCAGGCCCGACCTGTTGGCCGTATCGACGTCATCTCCGACGTGATCTGCCCGTGGTGTTACATCGGCAAGCGCCAGCTCGAGCGTGCCCTCGACCTGCTGGAGCACCAGCACCTGCGCTTCACCGTCGCCTGGCATCCCTTCCAGCTCAATCCCGACATGCCGTGCGAGGGCGTCGACCGCGCCCAATACCGCCTCGCCAAGTTCGGCAGCCTCGAGCGCTCGCAGCAGCTCGACGAGCGCATCACCGAGACCGCTGCCACGGTCGGGCTGGAATTCCACCTCAATCGGCTGACCCGCACGCCCAATACGCTCAACGCCCACCGCCTCATCCGCTTCGCCGGCCAAAGGGGCCTGCAGGATGGCGTCGTCGAGGCGCTGTTCGAAGGCTATTTCTGCAACGGCGCCGACATCGGCGACGACAAGGTGCTGGCCAAGCTCGGCGAAGAAGGCGGTCTCGATGCCGATGAGGTGGCGACGCTGCTGTCGAGCGACGCCGGCCTGAAGGAAGTGGCAGCCGCCGATCGCATGGCGCGCAATGCCGGCATCCAGGGCGTGCCGAGCTTCGCCTTGCAGGGCCACGTGCTGTTCTCCGGCGCCGTGCCGGCCGAAGAGATGGTGCAGGCCTTCCGCCACGCCTGGGACATCCTGAAGAACCGCGCGGCCTGATTCCTCCCCCGTCATACGGGGGAGGAAAGAGGTGGCGTCAGTTCCCGCCGCGCGTGCTCATGGTCGGCGAGGAAAGCGGCCCCTTCACCGTCACGACATAGTCCGCCTGGCCGGTCTTGCCTTTGTCGAGGGAGATCGTCGTGTCTGTCGTGGCCGCCGTCACGCTGTTCTGGCTGGTGATCAGAGCGACCGCGTTCTGGCCCTGCACCGTGTGGTTCTGCAGGGTCACCAGGTTGCCCTCCAGCAGGAGCTGGCCGGTGACGGGACTTTGGCGGTTGATGAAGCCGGCCAGCATCGCCGAAGCCATACCCATCTCCGTGCTGAAGATACTGCCGACGCCGGTGGCGAACGCGGCCAAACCCAGCGAACCGCCGGTGACGGCGGGGTAGAGATAGCCGCTGACCTGCCCGCTGCCGCTCAGGGAATTGCGGATCTGTTCCGGCGTCGTGCCGCTGCCCTTGAGCTCGATGCTCATGACGCTGATCTTGCCGTCGATCGAAATCATCAGGTTCTGGTTGCCGAACGTATTGGTGCCCGCCGTTCCACGCAGCATCTCGCCGAGATAGATGCCCTGCAGGCTGCCCTGGAGATCGAGCGCGAGCGCCTCCTTGGCGGCATCGATGGTGCCGTTGAAATCGACGGCGCCGCCGTAGAACTGGCCGGTTAGCTTGGCGATTTTGAACACGCCGTTCTGCAGGCTCGCCTGCATGTCGGCGTAGGCGACCTTGAGCGAGGCGATGGCCACGGCGCTGGTCTCGAGGGTCAAGCTGGCGTCGAAGGCGCGCAACGCCGAAAGATCGATCGGCTTGCCGGTCGCCACGCGCGGCGGCCCGACCGGCACGGGCACCGCGACAGGCGCCACCGCACCCGGCGCGGCCGCGGCGGCAGCCTGCACCGGCGCCGCCGGCGGCGGGCTCTCGGCAACGCCCAGCCAACTGTCGAAGTCGAGCGTGCCCGGCACGCGAAGATTGACCGTGACGTTGGGACGCTTGCCCAGGGTGGCATCGAGGTGGCCCGCCATCGCCGTGCCGACCGCCGTGAGATTGCCGTCGAAGCTCACGCGCTGCCCGTCGCCCTTGAAGGCGCCGGCAGCGTCGATCGCGCCGGTGCTGGCGCCGGGGCGGCCCGTCGCCACCGCGAGCAGCCGGCTGGCGTCCTGCGTCTGCAGCGCGAAGCTCGAGAAGTCGAAGCGGAAATTCTGGCCGAGCGCCAGCGCGCCGGTGGCCCGCATGGTGGCCCCCAGCAGGGTCGCGGTGGCGTCGCGCAGCGCGATCGCGTCCAGCGTGCCGGTCACGCCGCCGCCGGCCGACGCCGCGCCGATCTTGCCGTTGGCGAACTTCGGCAGGCCGGCGTAGTCGATCAGCTTGTCGGCGTCGGGCATCGTGGCGTTGAAGGTGAGGTCGAAGCGCGGCGTGGTGCCGAAATCGGTCACCGAACCCTGGACGTTCATCTTGGCGCCCAGCAGGTCGGCGACCTTCGCGGTGTTGAGCTTCAGCAGGTTGCCCTGCACCGAGATGTCGCCTTCGACGCCGCTCAGCGTCTCCCCGCGGAACACGAGCTTGGCCACCTGGGCCTTGAGCCCGAAGACGGGCAGCGTCTTGTCGGGCGGCGGCGCCGGTGGAACGAGCGTCGCCGGCTTGGTCGCCGAAGGCGCGGTGGTGACCGCGGTCGAGGCGTCGACGGCCGGCGCGATCGGTACGGCCGGCGGCGCGGGCGGCATGTAGGCGTCGAGATCGAAACGGTCGAGCTGCAGCGTGGTCACGGCCACCAGGGGCACGGCGAAGGTGACCGCACCGCTGCCCTTGGCCTGCTGGCCGTCGAGACCGATCGCGAGATCGCTGATCTGCAGGCCGTTGGCCGTCGAGGCGAGCTTGCCGCTGAGGTCGAGCTTCTGCAGCTTGTCGGCCGGCACGCCTGAAACATCGATGCCGAGCCAGGCGAGCGTGTCGCGCAGCTTCGGCCCGGCCACGCTGATCTCGCCGCTGGCTTGGACGGCGCCCGCCGCCGGCGCGGCCGTCGCGGGTTTGGCCGGTGCCGTCGCGGGCGCCAGCGGCGCGGTTGCGTTCGCCTGCAGCACCATGTCGCCCGGCAGCACGGCCTTGACCTGCGGCACGGTGATCACGCCCTTGTGGATGTCGAGCGACAGCGCGAGGTCGCGCACCGTGCCCTTGCGGTAGAGGACCTCGGTGATGGCGAGCGACAGCGCAACGTCCATCTCCACGGGAAACGGCGAAAGCGAGGTGGATTTGGCCGCTGCCGCGGGCTTGGCGACGGCCGGCGCCGCCGGGCCAGGTTTGGCGGCCTGCGCCGCGGGGGCCGGTTTGGCGGCCTGCGCCGCGGGGGCCGGTTTGGCGGCCTGCGCCGCCGGGGCAGGTTTGGCGGCCGGCGCCGCCGGGGCCGGAGTCGCGGGTTGTGGCATCGAAGGCTGGAAGGCTCCGGGCACGGCCAGCAAGGCCAGCCATTTCTCGGCGTCGATCCTGGCCAGGGCGACATGGCCGGTGAACGACGGCGCCTTGCCCTCCTCCAAGGCCAACGTGCCCGTCGCCGTCTCGCCGCCCATCGACATCTTGAAGTCGGTGACGGCGAGGCGAGTCGGCGTGTATTCGATGCCGCCGTCGAAGGTGAAATTTCCCACGACCGATGAATCGAAAATGGGTGGCGCCTGGCCGGTGGCGCGCACCACCGCGCCGATGAAGTCGGTCAACGCCCCGGTCGACACCGCGAGGTGTCCCTTCACGTCGGCGTTGGCACTGACCTCGCTCACGGTGCCCTTGAAGTCGAGCGTGCCGCTCAGCACCTTCAGGCTGAAGTCGGTCGCATGGCCGTCGGCCTCAGCCTCGTCCAGGCTGAAGTCGAGCGACAGCGGCACGCCGTTCACGGTGGCGCTGCCGGCGATCGAGAACGGGCCGGCCAGCGAGCCGACCGACGCCGTCGCCG
>JABCYT010000509.1 GCA_013290035.1 Alphaproteobacteria bacterium | reverse complement strand
GATTTCCGGTCTGGTGACGGCGCGCACTGCCGCCCCCGGTTTGTTCGTCCAACCGGGCAACGCCCCGGCCCCCTTCACCGTGGCGGACACCTCGACCATGTGGATGATCGCGAACGTGGTGGAAAGCGACAGCGCACTGCTTCGCGTCGGCCAGGAAGTGCGGGTGCGGGTCGCCGCCTATCCGGGCCACGAGTTCGAGGGCTCGATCGTGGTCGTCGGCGCCATGGTCGATCCCCAGACCCGGCGCATCATGGTGCGGTCGGAGATCAAGGACCCCGATCGCCTCCTGCGCGCCGGGATGTTCGCCAACTTCACCATCCGTATCGGCGATCCCTTCGAGGCGACCTCCGTCCCCAACAGCGCGCTGGTGCGCGAGGGCGACGGCACCATGACTGTGTGGCTGACGGCGGACCGCCGGCACTTCGAGAAACGAACGGTGGAAACCGGCCTGCGGCAGAGGGGCGTGACGCAGATCGTCGAAGGAGTCCAGCCCGGCGAGCTGGTGGTCACCGACGGCGCGCTCTTCCTCAGCAACAAGCTCCTGGCGGGCGCGACCGATTGAGCAGCCTTCCCAGTGCAGCACCTGATATGCGGGGCCTGTCTTGTTGAAACCCATTCTCGTATTCGGTCTGACCCGACGGCCGATCATCGTGCTGAGCGTCCTGGTGTTCATCGCGGCGGGCCTATTTGCCTTCTCGCGACTCAACATCGAGGCCTATCCCAATCCAGCACCGGTCATTCTCGAGATCACCGCGCAGGCCCCCGGCCTCTCCGCCGAGGAGATGGAGAAGTACTACACGATTCCCATCGAGATCGCCCTCTACCCGACTCCCGGCGTGGTCAATATCCGCTCGACCTCGTTCTATGGATTGAGCTTCGTCCGTGTCACGTTCAAGTACGGGACCGACTACTACACGGCCTACAGCCAGGCCGCGATCAGCCTGCAACAGGGCGTGAACCTGCCCGGCAACCAGGTGCCGCAGATCCAGCAATCGAGCCTGGTCGGCGAGATCGTGCGCTACCAAGTGGTGGGCCCGCCGCATTTCGGTTTGACCAACCTGCGCACGGTGCAGGACTGGATCGTCGCCCGCCGGCTTCTGACGATTCCAGGCGTGGTCCAGATCAACAGCTGGGGCGGCACGACCAAGCAGTTCAATGTCGACGTCGAGCAGCCCAAGCTCGAAGCCTATAACGTCACGATCCCGCAGATCATCACAGCGCTCGGCAATGCCAACATCAATGTCGGCGGCCGCGAGATCACGATGGGCCAGCAATCCGTCAACATACGCGGCGTCGGCCTGATCGACACCGGCGGCAATGACGATCTCACCCAGGGCCGCCGCGTCACCGACATCGAGAACATCGTCCTCGCCCAGGTGAACGGCGTGCCGGTCCAGGTCAAGGACGTCGCGAAAGTGACCGTGGGCTACGTGCCGCGACTGGGCATAGCCGGTCGCGACCATCAACCCGACATCGCGGCGGCGATCGTCGTGATGGGGCGCACCCAGCACACCAACGAGGTGCTGCCCAAGGTCGAAGCCGAGATCGAGAAGATCAATTCAGACGGCACGCTGCCGCCGGGCGTGAAGGTGGTTCCCTATTACGACCGCAGCTCGCTCGTATCGGTGACCACGCACACCGTCCTGCACAATCTGGTCTTCGGCTGCCTCCTGGTCTTTCTGATCCAGTGGATCTTTCTCGGCGACCTGCGCAGCGCCATCATCGTCGGCGTCAACATCCCCTTCGCCCTGTTCTTCGCCGTCATCATCATGGTGGGGCGCGGCGAGGACGCCAATCTCCTGTCCGTCGGCGCCGTCGATTTCGGCATCATCATCGATTCGGCCGTCATCCTGGTCGAAAACATCTTCCGCAATTTCCAAAGCAATCAGACCAATCGCGATCGGTTGCTGCAGCATCTCAGCGAAGGGCTGTGGGGTCCGAACCCGACGGCTTCGACCAGCGGTCGGACCAGCTCCAGGCTGTGGACGGATCGGCTGCGCCTGATCTTGATCAGCGCCTTGCAAGTCGACAGAGCGGTCTTCTTCACCGCCGCCATCACGGTCACCGCGTTCCTGCCGCTGTTCACCATGTCGGGCGTCGAGGGGCAGATCTTCGGTCCCATGGCGCGGACTTATGCCTATGCCCTGATCGGCGCGCTGCTCGCCACCTTCACGGTGACGCCTGTGCTGGCGTCCATCGTGCTGCCGCGGCATGTCGAGGAAGTCGAAACCATGTTCGTGCGCGCCATCCGGCAAACCTACACGCCGATCCTGCAGTGGGCGCTGCGGCGGGTCGCCATACCGATCTCGATCGGCGTGATCTTCCTGGTGGCAAGCGGCGTCCTCGCCAGCCGGCTCGGCAGCGAGTTCCTGCCGGCCCTCGAGGAGGGCAATTTCTGGATTCGCGCCTCGATGCCGCCCACCATCAGTCTCGACGCCGGCATCGAGGCCTCGGCCAAGATGCGCGATATCTTGTTGCGCCATCCCGAGGTTCTCACGGTCGTGTCGCAGCACGGCCGACCCGACAATGGCAGCGACGCCTCGCCCTTCTCGAACGTGGAGCTGTTCGCGCCGCTGAAGCCCTTCGATCAATGGCCCGCTGGCCTCACCAAGGAGAAACTGACCGACATCCTGCAAAGGGAATTCGAGGAGGCGCTACCCGGCATCGGCTTCAACTTCTCGCAGTACATCCAGGACAATGTCGAGGAGGCGCTGTCGGGCGTGAAGGGCGCGAACTCCGTCAAGATCGTGGGCCGCGACCTGGCGGTCCTGGAGCAGCTCGCGGATCAGGTGATGGCGCAGATGCGCCAGGTCCATGGCGTCGCCGATCTCGGCATTTTCCACGTCCTGGGCCAGCCCAATCTCGATATCCATACGGACCGCGAGAAAGCGGCGCGCTACGGCTTGAATTCGGGCGACGTCAATACCGTGGTGCAGGCGGCGATGGGCGGAGCGACCGCCACCACGGTCCTCGAAGGCGACCGCCAGTTCGGCGTCGCAGTCCGCCTGGCGCGGCCCTATCGCGATACGGCCGACGTCATCGGCGACGTCAAGGTCGGTTATCAGACGCCCGGCGGATCGAACGCCTACGTACCGTTGAGCGAGCTGGCGGCGATCGCGGTCGATACCGGCGCGTCCTTCATCTATCGCGAGAGCAGCGAGCGCTACATTCCGATCAAGTTCAGCATCCGCGGTCGCGACCTCGGCAGCACCGTGGCCGAGGCGCAGGAGCGTGTCGCCGCCAACATCAAGCTGCCCACCGGCTACCGCATCCTGTGGTCGGGTGAATTCGACAATCTGCAGCAGGCGACGGAACGGCTGATGATCATCATCCCGATCACGTTCCTGCTCATCCTCGTGCTGCTCTACGGCCTGTTCAACACCCTGCGCGACAGCCTGGTCGCCGTGGCCGGCATTCCCTTCGCGGTCGGCGGCGGTATCGTGGCCCTCTATGTGACGGGCGAGGATTTCAGCGTTTCGGCCGCCATCGGGTTCATCTCGCTGGCCGGCGTGGCGGTGATGGATGGCATCCTGAACATCACCTATTTCCGCGAGCTGCTGAGCCGCGGCATGTCGTTCGACGAGGCGATCTTCCATGGCGCCGAGCAACGCATGCGGCCGATGCTGATGACGGCGCTGTCGGCGGGCGTCGGATTGTTTCCCGCCGCGATCTCCCAGGGCATCGGCAGTCAGGTGCAGCGCCCGCTGGCGACGGTCGTCGTGGGCGGCATGCTGATCGGGCCGATCATGCTGCTCGTCGTGGCACCAGCCCTGAGAAAGGTCTTCCTC
>JABCYT010000508.1 GCA_013290035.1 Alphaproteobacteria bacterium | reverse complement strand
GCGGCATTGGTGACGCTGGCGGGCGTCCTGGCGCTCGGCATCATGGAGGGCATCCTGATCGGCGTCGTCTTCTCGCTGATCCTGCTGCTGCGCGCGCTGGCCTTTCCGCCCACCGCCGTGCTCGGCCGCACGCCGGACGGCACCTGGCACGACACCAACCATCGGACCGATGCGGTGCCCGTGCCCGGGCTGCTGGTCTATCGCTTCTCGGCGCCGCTCTTCTTCGCCAATTGCAGCCTCTTCCGCGACCGCATCGAGGCGCTGGTCGACGCCGCGCCGCAGCCGGTGAGGGGAGTCGTGGTGGATGGCGGCGCCATCCACGATGTCGACCTGATGGCCTGCGAGATGCTGGTCGAGCTCGA
Source organism: Alphaproteobacteria bacterium (assembly GCA_013290035.1). Taxonomy (GTDB): domain Bacteria; phylum Pseudomonadota; class Alphaproteobacteria; order Reyranellales; family Reyranellaceae; genus Reyranella. Next base: position 3,431 of record JABCYT010000508.1, on the reverse strand, counting down.
CCGCGAACTTGGCCAACGCGGCATCGCGCTCGCCTTCGGCAACCTGCGCGACCGGGTGCGACGCGACATCGAGCGCGGCCTGTCGCTGGCGCCGGACGCGGATGCGCCGTCCTATCCGAGCGTGGCGGAGGCCGCCCAGGCGGTGAGGGCGCGCGCCGCTTCCTGACGGAAATCCGCTGCGGAATGCGTCGGACAAGGTTTGCGTGGCGGATGCTGCATAGGGCAAGATCGCTCCCGATCGAAACAGCATCTGAACCAGGGCCAGCCTCGTGCCGGCTCGGGCAGCGTAAGGACCTGTAACACAAGGATTTTTGGGCTCGATCTGCGTTTTGCCTCCAACCTGATTTGGCTCCTCGATCGTCATGAATACCTCGAACGCCCCCCGCCGCCACCTGTCCGCGATCCTTCACGCCGACCTCGCCGGCTTCGTCCGCCTGACCGAAGTCGAGGAAGAGCTCACCTTCCTGCATCTCAAGTCGGTGAAAAGCGATGTCTGGCGGCCGGCCGTCGAAATCGCCGGCGGCTCGATCGTCCACGGCACGGGCGATGCGATGCTGGCCGAATTCGGCTCGGCGCTGGCCGCGGTCACGGCGGCGATCGACATCCAGGAGCGCATGGCCCGCTTCAACGAGCTGCTGGCCGAGGAGCAGAAACTGCTGTTCCGCATCGGCGTGCATCTGGGCGAGGTCATGGTCGACGAGGACAATAACAACGATCTGTTCGGCGACGGCGTCAACCTCGCCGAGCGCATCCAGTCCATGGCCGAGCCGGGCGGCATCGCCGTGTCGCGCGCGGTGCGCGACGTCACCGAGCTGCAGGTCGACTACGCCTTCGTCGATGGCGGCGAGCATCGCGCCAAGAATGTCAGCCGGCCGCTCCACATCTACCATGTGCGCGCCCGGGTGGGCGCTTCGCGGCGGACCACGACCTCCGTCGTGCCGCACGCCACGCTGCGCTTCCACGGCACCGACCTGGCGGGCCGCAAGTTCGGTTTCGACCTGGCGCTCGACCGGCTGGTCGAGAGAAGGGCGGAAGGCTTCGTGATCGGCCGCGATTTCGACCATTGCGACGCGGTTCTGTCGCATCCGACGGTGTCACGACGCCATGCGCGGCTGATCCTCGTCGACAACACGCTGCAGATCGAGGATCTGGGCTCGACCAACGGCACGTCGGTCGACGGCCTCGCCGTGGCGGCCGGCGCGCTGCGACGGTTCCAGGCCGGCGCGAGGGTCAGGATCGGCGATATCGAGCTGGCCGTCCGCCACGACTAGAAGGGTCCCGTTAAGACAGGCTTATCTTGTCGGACCGCGGGTCTCCAGGCCCGCTCATCTCATGTTCGTCCATGGCAAGCACAAGAGGCGGGCCGAGTTTCTGCGCAATATGGTGCGCAAAAACTCGGGCGCTTAAGTAATTATAGTCGTACTTGACTTCTCTCTCAGCATCACTTATCTTGGGCCCGGCAGCAAAAGCCGGGAGGCAGCGCCGTGCAACCGCCAACATTCACGCAAGGCCACGTCGAGCCTGCCGGCAACGGCTGGCCGGCATTGCGTTGCGACGTAAATCCGACGCTGATTGGCGAATCACGAGCGGAAATTGCGGGAATTGCGGAAATTGCCGCGGTGACCCGCCCGCCCGGTACCGCGACAAACTTGAGGGTGGGGCGGAAAGGGCGGAAAGGTCGGAAACCCCCGAATCGGATGATCCTAGGCCGCCAGTTCCAGAATCTCGCGCACGTCCGCGGGGCCGTCGATCCTGCGCGGGTTGCGCGGCACCCAGGGCGTGCCCATCGCCTGGCTGGCGATGCGCTCGAAATGCTCGCGGCCGACCTTCACCTCGCCCAGGCTTCGGGGCATGCCGAGCCCGCGGATGAATTCGTCGAGCACGTCGGCGGCATCCTGGCCGGGATGGCCCATGGCGTTGGCGATCAGCGCCTGGCGGTCGGCGTTGGCCGGTTTGTTCCAGCGCATCACCGCGGGCAGCATGATGCACGAGGTGTGGCCGTGCGGGACGTCGAACACCGCGCCCAGCACATAGCCGATGCCGTGGCTCGCCCCCATCGGCACGCCGGCCGCCAGGGCGCCCATCGACAGCCACGAGCCCGTCTGGCAATCGAGCCGGGCCTTCATGTCCTTGGGATCGGCCTTGACCCGCGGCAGGCCGCGCGCCAGCAACGACAGGCCGTGCAGCGCCGAGCCGTTGGTGAACTCGGTCGATTCGTTGGAGCACACGCCCTCGACGCAATGGTCGACGGCGCGGATGCCGGTCGACAGGAACAGCCACATCGGCGTGTGTCGCGTCACCTCGGGATCGAGGATCACCGCCTGCGGGATGGTGAGCGGATGGCGGAACATCTCCTTCACCCGGGTCGCCTCGTTGGTGACGCCGGCCAGGCCGGAGAACTCGCCGGCCGACAGGGTGGTCGGGATCGACACCTGCCGCACCGCGGGCGGCTTCACGTCCGACGTGCCGCGGATCCTGTCCATCGCCTCGACGCTCGTGACGTCGTTGGCGAGGCAGAGCTGGACCGCCTTGGCGCCGTCGGTGATCGAGCCGCCGCCCAAGGTCACGATCAGGTCGGCGCGCGCCGCGCGCGCTTGCGCCGCGGCCGCGATCACGGCCGAGCGCGGCGAGTGCGCCGGCATCCTGTCGAAGGTGCCGACGCACTTGTTGCCGAGCGCCAGCCGCACCTTCTCGACTTCGTCGGTCTCGCGATTGAGCGTGCCGCTCACCATCAGGAACACGCGCTGGGCGCCGTGCTCCTTGACCAGTTCGGCGACCACCTGGGGCGCCGGCTTGCCGTAGTGGACTTCTTCCATCTTGGTGAAAACGACGCGCCCGGACGTCAGCATTGTGTCCTCCTTGCCTTTCTTTCCCTCCCCAACGAAGTTGGGGAGGTGGCCCGCAGGGCCGGAGGGGTCATGAGTAACAGCGATGATGCTCATGACCCCTCCGGCCGCTCCGCGGCCACCTCCCCATCATGCCTCAGAAGGCACGATGGGGAGGCTCGTGACGCCGATAGTTTGCTATTGTGGCTTCGAACGATGCAAGGAACCTCATGACCGGCACAAGAGACGGCGCCATCGGGCGCGCGGAGAAGTATTTCGACGAGGGCGGCTTCCTGGCGGAGCTGCAGCGGCGCGTGGCCATTCCGACCACCAGCCAGGAGCAGGATTCCATGCCGGCCCTGCAGCAGTACGTCTCGGGCGAGATGACCGAGTCGCTCGAAAAGCTCGGCTACGACTGCACCGTGCTGCCCAATCCCCGCATCGAATACGGCCCGTTCCTGATCGCGCGGCGGATAGAAGATCCCGCCAAGCCCACCGTCCTGACCTACGGCCATGGCGACGTGATCCGCGGCCAGGAGGAGCAGTGGCGGCAAGGCCTGTCGCCGTGGAAGATCGTGGTCGAGGGCGATCGCCTCTATGGCCGCG
>JABCYT010000507.1 GCA_013290035.1 Alphaproteobacteria bacterium | reverse complement strand
GAGCCGCCGCGGCGATGACCGGCGCCGCACCGGTGCCGGTGCCGCCGCCCATGCCCGCCGTGACGAACACCATGTTGGCGCCGTCGAGCAGCTGGAGGATTTCCGGCAGCGCCTCTTCCGCCGCCTGTCGGCCGACCTCGGGCCGCGCACCCGCGCCCAGGCCTTGCGTGATGGTGATGCCGAGCTGGACGCGACGGTCGGCCAGCGACTGGCCGAGCGCCTGTGCGTCGGTGTTGGCGACGATGAATTCGACGCCCTCGAGGGCGGCGCTGATCATGTTGTTGACGGCGTTTCCGCCCGCGCCACCGACGCCGACGACGGTGATACGCGGCTTAATCTCGGACTCCGTCTGAGGGAGACTGAGGTTGATTGTCATTAGGCACTTCTCCACGCAAACGAGGGGGGTATCTGCTCGGAGCGACGGCGCGGGCCGTTTTTGGAGAGACCCTTCACCGCCACCGGCTTTTCTTGCTTCTTATCAATAGCCTGTGGGGATTGCCCATCCCCGCACAACATATTGCCTAAAAATTTTCCCTAATCCAACTACCAATGCGCCCAATTCGTCCTGACGGCGCCTCCGTCGTCACCGGTTGTGCCTGGGCAGCGGCATGATGGTGCATTGCGAAGGCGAGCAGGCCCGCCGCGGCCGAAAAGGCCGGACCACCGGTGGAATCCGCCAGCCCCGCCAATCGCAAAGGCCCACCGATGCGGACTTTCTTGTTGAGGATCGCCGCCGCGACTTCAGGCACGCCGTCGAGCTGGCAAGCGCCGCCGACGATGACCGCGCGCCCGCCGGCCAACTTATCCACACCGCTGGCTTCGAGCCGATTGCGGACCAGCTCGAACGTCTCTTCGATCCGCGGACGGATGATGCCGACAAGGATCGAGCGCGGGATGTGGTTGGGCCGCGTGCGGTCTTCTTCGCCGATCAGCGGCACGTCGATGATGTCGTACTCGTCGTTGGGCTTGGCCACGGCCCGGCCGATCTGGGTCTTCATGCGGTCGGCATGGGCAAGCGGCGTCGACAGCCCGCGGGCGATGTCGCGGGTGACGTGCTCGCCACCGACGGGGATGGTGTCGACATGCACCAGATGGCCCTCGTAGAAGACGGCGATCGAGGTCGTGCCGCCGCCCATGTCGATCAAGGTGACGCCGAGGTCGCGCTCGTCGGAGACCAGCGAGCTCAGGCCCGAGGCGTGGGCCGCCACCACGCGCTCGGCGATCTCGAGATGGGCGCGGCGCACGCAGACCTGCAGGTTGCGCATGGCACCGCTCGCCGCCGTGACCAGGTGCACGTCGACGCCCAGCCGCTCGCCGAACATGCCGCGCGCGTCGCGCACCGGCGTGCCGTCGACCGAATAGCCGATCGCCTCGGAATGGATGATGTCGCGGTCGGCGGTCTCGGCCGGCAGGTGGATATGCGTCTGGACGCGCCGTACGTCGCGCTCACCGATCTCGTGATGACCGATCGCGACATCGAGGCTCTGATTGTGCGAGGCTGCCGAGCCGCCGCTCACGCCGACGATGACTTCGCGCACGTGTTCGCCGCACATCTCCTCCGCCGTCGACACTGCCGACGAAATGGCGCGCGTGGCGGCTTCCATGTCGACGATGTTGCCCGAGCGCATGCCCTGGGACGGCTGGTGGCCGATGCCGACGACGCGCAGCCCCTGTCCGTCGACACGCGCCACGAAACAAACGACTTTGCTGGTGCCGATGTCGAGTGCTGCAATCACGCCGTTTCTTGTCTTCGCCACGATGTTCCCCCGTCGCTACGCGTACACCTCAGGTCTCACTATACATCACGCCGGCCAGTCACACAGGTCCCGGCGGCACCGCCTCGACTGCGCTGCGTTTCTTGAGGTAGAGCTTGTCCGGCAACCTGAGATCGACGACGCCGAACTCGCGCGACAACAATTTGTGCTGCCCATCGAGGATGGCGAGCTGCTTGAGCGCAGCGACCGCGTCCTCTTCCGGCAGCCAGATTTCGACACCGTTGTTCAGGATCAGGTTCCACCGCCGCTGGCCGACCCACACGGCGGCGCGCAGCTGGCGGGCGACCGTGGGCTCGTAGGCCAGCAGCAGCAGCAGCTCGCCGACGTGCTCGGGGGCTCCCGCGCCGCCCAGCAGCAGCAGCGTCTCGGCGCCCGGCGGCATGCGGCTGGCGCGCACCGTGCGGCCGTCGGTGTCGATCAGCGTGTATTCCGCGCCGTTTTGCCAGATGGCGACGGCGCGGCGTTCCTTCATCGTGACATAGAGCGTGTCGGGCAGCCGCCGCTCGACTGTGGCGCTCTCCACCCAGTCGATCGCCTCGAGTCTCTGCCGCGACGCCTGCAGATCGATACCGAGCAGGGAATCGCCCGGTTTGACGTCGAGGGCGGCCAGGATGGCGCTCTTCTCGACATAGTCGCGGCCCTCGACCGTCACGTCCGTCAGCTTGAAGGGCGTGATGGCGCCGACGATGCTGCGCGAGACGGCATCGAGGCGGTTGCGCGCCTCGACCAGCCAGCCCTCGTGCCACGCCCACCAGCCACCCGCCCCGCCGCAGCCCAGCAACAGGACGACGAGGCCGAGCAGCATCGGCTGGCGCCACAGCGGACGGACGGTCTTGTTGCGGATGGGACCGCGCTTCTTGCGCCGGTCGTAGTCGCGCCGCTGGCCGCCGATTTTCGGGGCGGCCGCGCTCATGTCGGGTGCCGCGCGTGGTCGACCATCCAGGTCATGAGCGCGGGCCACGAGATGCCCGCCCATCGGGCCTGCTCCGGCGCCAGCGACAACGGCGTCATGCCGGGCTGGGTGTTGAGCTCGAGGATGACCAGTCCCGCTGTGCCGGGCTTGGAATCGTCCCAGCGCAGATCGGCGCGGGTGAGACCGCTGCAGCCCAGCGCCTGGTGGGCGGCGAGCGCCCATTGCTTGGCAAGCTCGTAGACCTCTTCCGGGATCGGCGCGGGCACCAGATGCTCGGTGATGCCGTCGGTGTACTTGGCTTCGTAGTCGTAGAAGCGCGTGCGGGGGCGCAGTTCGGTGACCGCCACGGCGCGATCGCCCATCACCGCGACGGTGAGCTCGCGGCCGGGCACGAACTTCTCGACCAGAACCTTCTCGCCGAACGCGACTTCCGCCACCTCGACGGCGGCGAGGTTGTCGCCTTCACGCACGATATGCACGCCTACGCTGGAGCCCTGATCGATCGGCTTTACCACATATGGCCGCGGCATGGGATCGCCCGATGCGAGCGCGTGGCGCTCGATCACCTTGCCCTGGGCAACACGCAGGCCGAGCGAGGTAAAGACGTGACGCGCCATCGGCTTGTCCATGGCGATCGCCGAGGGCAGCACGCCGGAATGGGTGTAGGGCACAGCCAGTACTTCGAGCACGCCCTGGATGCAGCCATCCTCGCCGTACTTGCCATGCAGGGCGTTGAACACCACGTCGGGGCCGCCGCCCCCCACCGGGCGCAGGAAGTCGATCAGGGCACGCAGGTCGCGCTTGACGTCGTATTCGACGACATCGTGCCCGCCTTCGCGCAGGCCCTCGGCGCAGGCCTTGCCGCTGACCAGCGAGACCTCGCGCTCGGGCGACCAGCCGCCCATCAGGACCGCGACCTTGCGATTCATCGTTCGTCTCCGCTCACCACAGGTCCCGGCACCCCGATGCGGCGGATTTCCCACTCGAGGCGAACGCCGCTGCGGGCGAGCACCCGCCGCCGCACCTCTTCGCCCAGCGCCTCGATATCGTCAGCTCGGGCGGCACCGAGATTGATCAGGAAGTTGCAGTGCTTTTCGGAGACCTGCG
>JABCYT010000506.1 GCA_013290035.1 Alphaproteobacteria bacterium | reverse complement strand
TCCGACCATCGTGTCCCTCACGATCTCATGGCGACGGCAATCGCGGCGCGTCGAAGGCCGTCAGCGGCCCGCCATAAGGTAATCTCGCGCCGCCAGCGCATGCACCCGCAGCACATGATGAAACTCAGCGACGCTGACGCTTTCGTCGACGCCGCCCATGCCGGCGGGCGAACAGCCGTAGACGAAGGCGGGCACGCCCTTGGCCCGCCAGAAGCGGGTATCTGTGCCGCCGAGGCTGATGATCGGCTGGGGCGGCGCGGCCAAGCCCACGCCGGCGTGGCGCAGCAGATGGCCCATCATCTCGTGCGTCGGATCGGAGACCGTGGCTTCCGGGCCGCCGGGCAATAGTTCCTCGACGCTGACGCCGGGATGGCGCGCGACGATCGCCGCGACCTTCGCCAGCACCGCGGCGCGACTGATGCCGACGGGCAGGCGAAAATCGACCTCGAGCACGCACTCGGCCGGCAGCATGTTGATCTTCACGCCGCCCTGCATCGTGCCGATGTTGACCGTCACGCGGCGCATCACCTCGGCCGCGCCGGCACCCAGCGACAGCTCGGCGGCTTGGCGCACCTCGGGGCGGTCGAGCGTGGCCCGCACCGTCGCGGGTTCCTCCGCCACCATCGCCTCGATCGCCTGCAGGTCATGGATCAGCACCGCCGCCATCTTGTTGGCGCTGCCGCCGGTGTGCGGATAGGCGCTGTGGCCGCCTTTCACGGCGATCCTGAAGCGCAGCCATAGCATGCATTTCTCGCCGAACCGCACGGTCGCGAGCCCGCTGGGCTCAGTGTTGAGCACGCAGTCGCCCAGCACCTCCTGAGCGCAGTTCTCGATCAGCCAGCCGGTGCCCCATTTGCCGCCGGTCTCCTCGTCCGACACCACGGTGAGCGTGACCCGGCCCGGCAGCTCGGCGCGCAAGCGGTACAGGTAGGCGAAGACGAACAGGAGTGCCGTGGTGCCGCATTTCATGTCGACGGTGCCGCGTCCGTGCACCCGTCCATCGGCGATCTCGCCGGACCACGGATCGCGCACCCAGGCGGCGCGGTCGCCGACCGGGAACACGTCGAGATGGCCGTTCAGCATCAGATGGCGACCGCCGCCGGCGCCGCCGGCAAAGGTGGCGATCAAGTTTGGATGGGCCGCTTGCGGCGCCTCGGTGCGATGGGCAATGCCCTCGCGATCGAGGAAGGCGCGGAAAACGTCGGCCGCACGCCGCGTGTCGCCCGGCGGGTTGGCGGTGTCGATGCGGGCGAACTGCTGCAGGAAGTCGAGCTGACGGCCGCGCTCGGAGTCGAGCCAGTGCAGCAGCTTTTGGGTTTCACTCATGGCCGGTTGAATTGCGGAGCCGGCGCTTCGTGGACGACGCCGCCGTCCTTGACCACGGCGAGGCACGCCGCGCCGCCGATCGCATAGGCAATGCCGCGCGGGTCGTCGGTGTCCCAGACCGCGAGATCGGCGGCGCGGCCCCGGGCGATGCGCCCAGCCGTCTCGCCGAGGCCCAAGGCGCGCGCGCCGTTCACGGTGAAGCCGCGCAACGCCTCCTCAGCTGTCAGGCGAAACAGGTAGCAGGCAAGATGCATCTGCGCCGCCGGCGACACGGTGGGCGAGCTCACCGGATTGGAGTTGGTCGCGAGCGCCATCGGCACGCCCAGCGCACGGAACAGCTCGACCGGCGGCTTCTGCGTCTCGTGCAAGGTGAGGTGCGCGCCGGCCAGCAGGGTCGCCACGGTGCCCGCCTCCGCCATCGCGCGCACCGTCGCCGGCGAGGCGAATTCCAGGTGATCGGCCGACAGGCCGCGATATTTGGCGACGACGGCGCCGGCGCCGAAATCGGTGTACTGGTCGGCGTGGAGCTTGACGGGCAAGCCATAGGACCGTGCTTTGTCGAACAGGCGGCCCATCTGTTCGTGGCTGAAGCCCGCCCTGTCGCAAAAACCGTCGACCTGGTCGACGAGGCCCTGGCGCACGGCCTCGGGCAGGACGTCGTCGCACATGAAGGCGACATAGTCGTCGCGCCGGCCGGCATATTCGGGGGCTAGCCCATGGGCGCCGAGATAGGTCGACACCACCGTGACCGGCAGATCGCAGCCCAAGGCGCGCGAAATCCGCATCAGGCGGAGCTCGGTATCGCGGTCGAGGCCGGCGCCCGATTTGCTTTCCACCGTGGTGACGCCATTTGCGATCAGCCGGCTCATGCGAGCGCGGCTGGCGGCGTAGATCGCCTCTTCCGAGAGCAGCCGGGTGCGTTTCACCAGGGCGCCGACGCCACCGCCCTTGGACTCGAGGTCCCAGCGCTGGCCACCCTGCGAGAGCACCTCGAAATCGATGAGGCCTTCTTCGCCATAGACGATGTGGGTGTGGGGATCGACCAAGCCCGGCGTGACGACCTTGCCACGCAGATCGCGGACGGCCCCGGCTTCCTTTGGCGCCTGCGCAGCGGGCCCGACCCAGGCGATCTTGCCCTCAGCGATGCCGATCGCGCCGTCGCGCACCAGGCCGAAGGGAGACGCGTCGGCCATGGTGGCGACGGTTGCGTGGGTGAGGAGGAGGTCGAACATGCTTCCGCATCCCAGCATCACGCCGGCGAGTCAACATGACGGATGGCCATTTCCAGCCGCGCCGGATCAGTGATGGTGCCCGTGACCGTGGAAGCGGAAGCCGAAGAACGGGCGGGCGATGGGAACGTAGACGGGAGACGGCGACGGCGTCGGATAAGAATTCGGATAAGAGGTCGGCCGCGGATAGGTCGACGACGACGGCACGGTCGATGACGGCCCTACCGCGCCAGCGCTCGCCACGACCGGCGCACCGCCAGGCAGCGCGGCGTCGCGGGCGCTCTGCTCGGCAGCCCTGCTGTACCATTCCGCCGCCGCCTGTTTGTCCTGCGCGACCCATTCGCCGCGTTCGTACATGCGGGCGACATTGCGCTGCGCCTCGGCCGAGCCCTCCTCGGCGAGCGGCAACCAGATCTTGAAGGCGGTGGCATAGTCGCCGCGCGCGTAGGCGGCCTCCGCATCGGGCTGCGGCAGCGCGAATGCGGTCGCCGACAGGGCAATTCCAAGTGAAGCGATGAGCAGGCTCAGCCAACGCATGGCGGCATCCTCCTCCCCGGTCGAAACTTGGCACAAATCGCCGGCGTCCGCGAGGGGTATGCCGTCCGCCTGACGCAAGGACCGGCCTGGATGCTAAGCTGTCCGCTCTTCCCGGAGGCTTGCCGTGCTCACCATTCTACGGGCGATTGTCCTGGCCATAAGCTGCATTTTGGCGCTGTCGGGGCCGGCGGCCGCCGACCAATGGGACGACCTGGCACAGAAATTCGTCGCCCAGGAGAATGCGCGTCTGGTTCGCCGCGCGGCGGACAAGGACGACATCGTCGTTGTCATGGAGCACAGGCTGGTCACGGAGCGGATCGTGCTTGTCGTCACGGACAACAAGCCCGCGATCTCCTTCCAGTTCAAGGCGGCGACACTCCCCGGTAACGATGCCTTCGACCTGATGGCGCGGGCCAGCAGCCTCGTCACCGGCAAGGACGCGGCCGCGGCGATGCGCCTGCTCCGCCAATCCTGCACGGCCGCGCGCAAAAAGGACCCCGGCGTGGCCACCGCCAGCGCCAATGGGATCTCCGCCACCTGCATTCTGCCGCACGATGGCGGAGGCGTGAATTTCCTGGTCGCGCCGGATTGAATGCCGCTTAGGATGCAGCAGCAATGTCAGCCACCATAGCCCCGGGCGCTCCCGGTTCACTGCCGACCTGGACGTCGAGCGCCAAGGACATGGTGACGACGGCGCTCGGCACCAGC
>JABCYT010000505.1 GCA_013290035.1 Alphaproteobacteria bacterium | reverse complement strand
TGACGGTCGACGGCAACCCGGTGGCGCCGCTCAAGGTGCAGCAGTTTCCGCTGGCCGTGTCGCAGCGCGTCGACATCATCATGCGCATGCCGGCCGACGGCAAAGCCGTGCCGGTGTTGGCGCGCGGCGAGGGTCGAACATTGCAGACCGGCGTGGTGCTGCGCCCGCCCGGCGCTGCCGTGCCCAAGATCCTCGAGACGGCCCCGGACGCGGCGCTGCCGCTCACCTTGACGGAAGAGGCGAAGCTGCGCGCCGCGCGGCCGCTCCCTTCGCGGCCGATCGACCGCTCGGTTCCCGTCGATCTCATCGGCAACATGGCGAGCTACACCTGGGGCCTCGAAGTCAACGGCCTGGCTGGCGCGCCGGTGACGGTGGCGAAGGGCGAGCGCGTCGAGCTGGTGATGCGCAACACCACCATGATGGCCCATCCCATGCACCTGCACGGCCCGTCCTTCCAGGTGACGGAGATCAACGGTCAGTCCTTCCCGGGCGCGATGCGCGACACCGTGCTGGTGACGCCGCGGACGACCGTGAAGGTCGTGCTCGACGCCGACAATCCCGGCCTATGGGCCTTCCACTGCCACAACCTCTATCACATGGAGGCGGGCATGTTCACGACGATGGTCTATCGCGGCTTCACCTGAGATCCGGCCTTCCACAACGTCATGAGCGGACCCTCGTGCCCATGCACCGGGTCCATCTCGGGCAGCGGCACCGCGGCGATCGCGCTCACCGCCTTGTGGTGATCGACGTGGCCCGGCCGCTTCTGGTCGAACGACGCGTTGCCCGGATAGGCGCCGACGACCAGAAGATCGCCGCTCGCGTCGATGCGTCGGTGGCCGGTGCCGGCGGGAAGGATCACCACGTCGCCCGCCTCGACCGCCAGCACCTGTCCCTTGGCGCCGCCGAATTCCACGGTGGCGCGGCCACGCGCGATGCCCAGCACCTCGTGCGTGGCGGTGTGGAAATGCAGGAAGGGATGGATGCCGTTGCGCCAGCCGTCGCCCCAGCCGTGCTTGGCGAAGGCGCGTTCGAACGGCACTGCCGGATCAGGCGCGCCCGCGAGCTTCACCGCAGCGCGATAAACCACCAGTGGCAGGCGCGGATTGTTGGGCGTCTCACCGTCATCCTCGAACCGGAAGGCTTGTACGTCGGCCATCGCTGCTCCTCCTTCGGCATTGCCTTGGGGTTCGCAGTTTTCACCGCGAACAGCCGATGGTCCACCATCGATCCATGCTTGCCGCCAGTTTGCCATGGTTCCGGCAAGACGCCGCCAACGTATTGCCGACGCGATTGTTCCGCCTCATCCACACATGGAAGCGGCGACGCGCAGGGAACGTTCGTCGGTCGGCGCAGTTAATTCTATCGGGGGCCGGCAAGGAGGCGGCCATGGGATTGAGATACTGCATTCGGCCCGCTACCTCGGGCGACGTGGCCTTTCTGGCGGCCGTCATGGACGAGAGCCGCGACCCTTGGAACAACGGCGCGGAAGTGCCGATCGACCGGCTGCTGCAAACCTGCGCCTGCAGCGCGCAGATCTGGGTCGCCCGCGCCACCGACGGCACGCCCACCGCGCTGTGGGGCGTGGCACCCATGGCGGAAGATCCCGAGGTCGGGCATCTGTGGATGCTGGCCTGTGAGGCCTTCGATGACGAGCCCGAAGAACTCCAGGAACTGTCGCGGCTGGTGTTCGGCGAAATGCTGGACCAGTTCCCCCGACTCGAGAACATCATCGATTCGCGCAAGGTGCGCGCCATCGAGCTGCTGCGCGCCATCGGCTTCGCCGTCGAGCCTGCCCTGCCCCAGCCGTCCGCCGACGCCGACCTCCGTCTCGTCTGGATCGATTCCGACCGACTGCATTGCGGCGGCCGCGCCGGCCTGCTGCCCAACTGACGATGTCTTTTCATTTGCGAGCGTATCGCAAGTCTGGGTAACGTAGTTCCTTCGAAAGAGGAGGAACCGGATGGGCCAGGATCGTCGTACAGCGCGCGCCTTGGCAGCGCTTTTGCCGGCTGGCGCACTCGGCCTCTCGGTCAGTCTGGCGTCGGCCGACGCCGCAGCCACCCTCGCATCCGACAGCGATGCCAAAGCCAAGCAGCCCGGCAACGTCGCCGAACGTCTGCAGTCCATCCGCACATCCGTATCCGACGCCGTCGAGCAATACGGCAAGGACGGCAAGCCGTTCGTCGCCGTCGACCCCGAAACCCAGCTCGCCTGGTGGGGCAACGGCGGGTGGCGCAACGGAGGCTGGCGCAACTGGGGCAATGGCTGGCACAACTGGGGCAATGGCTGGCACAACGGCTGGCTGAACTGGTAGGCCGATGTCCCAAGAACCCTGCCGGCCCGAGATCGGCATGGTAGTCGTGCAGCCCACCGCCTTCTGCAACATCAACTGCACCTATTGCTACCTGCCCGATCGCAACAACAAGCACGTCATCGCCCAGTCGACGGTGGCGCGTCTGTTCAGCGAGATTTTCGCCTCCGGCTGGACCTGCCCCGAGATCACCGTGGTGTGGCACGCCGGCGAGCCGCTGGCCGTGCCGGTCGCCTTCTATCGCGAAGCTTTCGCCGCCATCGAGCGGATGCGGCCCCAATCGGTGATCGTGAAGCATTCGTTTCAGACCAACGGCATGCTGATCGATGCCGAGTGGTGCCGTCTTTTCCTGGAATGGAATGTCGGCGTGGGCGTGAGCATCGACGGGCCGCGCGAGCTGCACGACCGGCACCGCAAGACGCGCAGCGGCAAGGGCACGTTCGACAAGACGCTGGCCGGCATCCGATGCCTCAGGGCAAACGGCGTGCCGTTCCACGTGATCTCCGTGCTGTCGCGCGACAGCCTCTCGATGCCCGACGAGCTGCTCGACTTCTACCTTTCCGAAGGCATCGACCAGATCTGCTTCAACATCGAGGAGTCCGAGGGCGATCACGTCTCCGACCTGTTCGCCCCGAATCCGGAAGGCCCGTCCTTGCGGGCGCGCTACGCCGCGTTCCTGCGCCGGTTCTGGCACCAGGCGCGGGCGAGCGGCCAGGTCAAGTTCGTGCGCGAGATCGACCTCGCCCTGCCGCGCGTGTTCCGCCCCGACGGCAGTCCGACGCGCAACATCCAGACCGAGCCGCTGGCCATGCTGAACGTCGACAGCCACGGCAACGTCTCGAGTTTTTCGCCCGAGCTGCTGGGCCTCAAGAACAAGGACTACGGCGACTTCCTGCTGGGCAATATCAATCGTCAGTCGCTCGCCGAGATCCACCGGACATGCATCGACTCGGCGCTCCATCGCGACATCCAGGCGGGCGTCCAGGCGTGCAGCGCGGGCTGCGACTATTTCTCGGTCTGCGGCGGCGGTGCGCCGGGCAACAAGCTGTTCGAGAACGGCTCGTTCGCCAGCACGACGACGTCGTACTGCCTGCTGACGCAAATGGTGCCGACCGACCTGATTCTCGAAGCCTACGAACGTCTCGAGCAAAGCTGGACCGAGAACGATCCGGCGCCCATCGTCCAACCGAACTCCCAAACGACGGCCGAGGCCGCCGCGCTGCCAACGAGGATGCCATGACCCGATCGAAACTGTTCGCACTTGCCAGCCTGTTGGCCGCAACCCTGCTGAGCGCGCCTGCCGCTCCGCAACAGCCGCCACCCGCCGCCGGTGCACGACCGCCCGCAGCCGCCACGCCGGCCCCGGCCGGCCAGCCGCCGCAGGCCGGACAACAGCAGGGCGCGCAGCAACCGGGCGGCGCCCCAACGGAAGGAGCGGAAGGCGGCCCGCCGTGGCCGGTGCTGGTGGTGACCAGCGTCGAGTCGC
>JABCYT010000504.1 GCA_013290035.1 Alphaproteobacteria bacterium | reverse complement strand
GGACGGGCTCAGCCCCTTCACGGCGAGCGCGATGCCGGTCGACAGGCCGCCGCCCGAGCAGGGCGCGGCGACGGCGTCGAGCGTGACGCCTGCAGCCTCGGCCTGTTCGACGATCTCCAGCCCCGCCGTGCCCTGGCCGGTCAGGATCCAGGGATGATCGTAGGGCGGCACGACCGTGGCGCCGGTCTTGCGGGCGATGCCGAGGCCGATCTCCTCGCGGCTGTCCTTGACCCGGTCGTAGAGCACGATTTCGGCGCCGGAGGCGCGCGTGTTGGCGACTTTTAGCGCAGGCGCGTCGGCCGGCATCACGATGGTTGCCTTCATGCCCATCAAGCGTGCCGCCTCGGCAAGCCCCTGCGCGTGGTTGCCCGACGACCAGCCGACGACGCCCTTCTTGCGGTCGGCCTCGTTCATCGAGGCCAGGAAATTGTAGGCGCCGCGCAGCTTGAACGACCCCGTGCGCTGCAGGCACTCGGCCTTGATGAACAGGCGTCCGCCCAGCCGGGCGTTGATCCTCGCGTTCTCCAGCAACGGCGTGCGCAGGGTGACGCCGTCGAGGCGCCGGGCGGCGGCTTGGACGTCGGCAAAAGTCGGCAACGAAGACATCAGGAGACACCCAGCAGGGCAGGGAGGTGCGAGAGATCGCGGATCTGGTGGCTAAGCGTACCCGGCAAATTATCGTCGGGCGCGCCGGCGCGATTCACCCATACCGTTGGGAAGCCAAAATGCGCCGCGCCATGGGCGTCCCAGCAGTTGGACGAGAGGAAGCAGACCTTGTTCGGCTTCACACCGCAGCGCGCCTCGACCAGATGATAGGCCCGGGGATCGGGCTTGAAGACCTTCGCCGCATCGACGCTCAGCACCGCCTCGAAGCGATCGGCGAGCTTCGACGCCGCGACCATGGGATCGAGCATCTCGGGATTGCCGTTGGACAGGATGGCGAGCCGCATCCCGGCGCGCTTCAGCGTGTCGAGCATCGCCGGGACTTCCGGGAAGGGATCGAGCGCCAGGTAGGCGCTCAGCAGCTTGTCGCGCACGCCGGGATCCTCGATGCCGTGGGCGGCCAGGCAATGGTCGAGCGCCTCGCCCGTCACCTGCCAGAACTTGGCGTAGGCGCCCATGCCGTTGCGCAGCCAGGTGTACTGGATCTGTTTGGCGCGCCACAGGTCGGAGAGCGCGTCGGCCTTCGGTCCGACCGCAGCGCGATGGCGGGCGACCGCGGAATTGAAGTCGAACAACGTGCCGTAGGCGTCGAAGACGCAGATCCCGGTGCCGGCAAGGGCTCCGCTCATGAATTGCTCCAACCAGAATTGCTCCAACCGGCCGATGACCGTAGGCTAACAAGCATGTTCGTCGCCATCGTTCAAATTCCCATGTCCAAGCGCCCACGCGACGCCGCCGTCGAGGCGGCGCGCAAGTCGGCGCCGACCTACACGGCGCTCGGCGCCAAGGGTCTGGTGCGGAAATATTACCTCAACGGCGAGGCCGGCGGCGGCGGGGTCTATCTCTGGGAATCGGAAGCGGCGGCCCGCGCCTGGTACACGCCGGAATGGGAAAAGCGCATGGAAGCCGCGTTCGGCGCCAAGCCGACGGTGACCTACTACGACAATCATGTCGTGGTCGACAACGAAGCGGGCAACGTCCGCATCGAGGATTCATAGTCCGGAAGAGCCTGAAAACGGGAGGCTATATGCAAAAGCGGCGTTTGGGACGCACGGGTCTCGAAGTATCGGTTCTCGGCTACGGCGCTGGTGCCGTCGGCGGACTGTTCACCAAGGGCGCGGCCGCCGACCAGGAGCGCGCCGCGGCGCGCGCCATCGAGGCCGGCATCAACTACTTCGACACGGCGGCGCTCTACGGCAATGGCGAGTCCGAGCGCAATCTCGGCCGCGTGCTGAAGGCGCTCAAGGCCGACGTCGTCGTCGGCACCAAGGTCCGGCTGTCGGCCGAGCACCGTGCCGATGTCGGCAAGGCGATCCAGCAGGGCATGGACGACAGCCTGAAGCGCATGGGCCGCGACCATGTTGACCTGTTCCAGTTGCACAACCCGCTGGTCGCCAAGGACGGCGGCGACCATCTCGCCATCGACATCGCGCTCGCCGAGGTGGCGCCGGCGCTGGAGAAATTGAAGAAGGCCGGCAAGACGCGCTTCATCGGCCTGAGCGGCGTCGGCGAGACGGCGGCGCTGCACCGCGCCATCGATTCGAAGCTCTTCGACACCATCCAGGTCGTCTACAACGCGCTCAATCCCAGCGCCGGCGGCGCGCTACCGAAAGGCGCACCCGGTCAGGATTACGGTCGGCTGTTCGATCGGGTCAAGGCAGCCGACATGGGCACCATCATCATCCGCGCCCTGGCGGGCGGCGCGCTGGCTGGCACCGAACAGCGCCACCCCCTCGCCATGCAGGTCGTCGACCCGATCGGTTCGGCGCCCAGCTTCGCGGACGACGTCGCCCGCGCCAGGGAGCTCGAGCCCCTGGTGCGCGAGGGTGTGGCCAGCAGCCTGCCCGAACTCGCCCAGCGCTTCGTGATCGCCCATCCCGTCGTGTCGACCATGCTGGTCGGCTATTCGACGCTCGATCAACTCGAGGCAGCGATCGCCGCCGTGAACAAGGGACCGCTGCCGCAACCGGTGCTGAATCGCATCGCGTCCTGAGCGCCGCCACGCTGAAACATCCGGCAACAAATTGTAACATCGGGCAATGATTTGTTATTTCCCATCGACTCTCCGCGGGTGCCTGATGTCGCCCCCTTCATTCGCATTCGGCGGAGAGTGCTTTGCAGACCGCACGCAATCTGGCCCCTGACACACGGGGTGCAATCAATGTCCTCGAGCGCGAACGCATAACGCTTCGCGACGACGTCATGTACGAGGTCTGTCGTCAACTCGCACCCTACCGGGTGGACGAAAAGCCGATCACCGCGCAAACCGTGATCTACGACGACCTGTCCATCGATTCGCTGGCGGTCATGGATATCGTCGTGGAGCTCGAGGATCGCTTCGACGTCGCCATTCCGATCAACACCGTGGCGGAAATCCGCACGGTCAAGGAACTGGCCGACGCGATCCTGGCGTTGGCCCGGAAGTAATCGCGGCTCAGGATCGGCCGAGCGCCGGCGGCATCGTGCGGAACGGGCCGTTCAGGCGGTCGCGGTAAACGGCGACGCCTTCCATGATGCGCTGGACGTAGTTGCGCGTCTCGCGGAACGGGATCATCTCGATCCAGTCGACCATGTCGATCTTCCCGGCGCGCGGATCGCCGACGGATTCCAGCCAGCGTGCCACCCGGCCCGGTCCGGCATTGTAGGCGGCCAGCGCCAGCTCGTAGGAGCCGCCGAAGCGCTGCAGCATCTCCGACAGGTATTGGCTGCCGAGCTGCACGTTGTAGCTGGGCTCGCGCGTCAGCTTGTCCTGGATGAAGGGCACGCCCAGCCGGCCGGCGACGTCGCGCGCCGTGCCGGGCATGAGCTGCATCAGGCCGAGTGCGCCGGAAGGCGAGACCGCGGCGGCGTTGAACGAGCTCTCCTGGCGCGTCACCGCCAGCGCCAGCGCCCGCTCGATCGACCCCGTGGCGCCGAGATCGACGACCGGGAAGGCAGTATCGAACAGGGTGACGCCGTTCTCGGTCGCGCGACGCGCCACGGTCAGCGCCACGTCGGGGCGTTTCAGCTCGATGGCGAGCTGGGCGAGCAGCGCGGTCTCACCGGGCGTCGTGATCATGCGGGCGAGCCGCAGCAGGAAGGGCCGCGAGCGCTCGAAGTCGCCGGCCTGGCCGAGATAGCGCGCCATGGTCACGAACTC
>JABCYT010000503.1 GCA_013290035.1 Alphaproteobacteria bacterium | reverse complement strand
GACGGATCTTCCGCCGTCCAGGCCATTGTCAGAATTGACTTCATGACATGCCTCTCCCCTGTTCGCTGTACGATAGCACGAGGTCCGAGGGCGCCGGGCCTTCAAAATGGCCGACGGATGCGGCCGCGGATCCGTGACGAAGTTGATACAAATCTCGCGTTGAGCATGTGTGCTTTATCAATATGTTGGATACCATACCTCATGCAATTGTTGAGGGAGGGGCAATATCGGCCCCAGGCGTTCCGTCGATCATTTCAGCGGTCCCCAGAACCGATGAGCGGTGGGCAGGAATGCCGGTCAAGGAATGTTCTTTTGCCGTGGAGATACCAATGCTGTCCATTTTCCGTCGCCTGATGAAGAACGAGCATGGCGCGACCGCCATCGAGTATACGCTGATCGCTTCCTTGATCGCCGTCGCGGCGATCACCGCGTTTTCGTCGGTCGGTACCAAGGTTTCGGGCGTGATGAGCAACGTCGCCAACACCATGACCTGATCGAGTTCATCTCGGTCGTGGAACGGGCGGCCCGCCAACGGGCCGCCCTTTTCTTTGGGCAGCGACGCCGCACGCCTACCAACGTTACACGCCGGCTGTTGTCCGCGTCATCCGGGCCGTTAGGCTCGAGCCAATAATTGCCTTCAGCGACGCTCGACGGGAGTGACCAATGCTGGCCGATCTGCCATTCGTCATTCGCACCCTCGTCAATAGCCGGCGCGGCGCCTCGTCCACCGAATATGCTCTCGTGGCCGCGCTGATCTCGATTGCCGCCATCACCGCGATGGGAGTCGTCGGCCAGGACATCCAGAACAAGCTCGGCATCGTCGCCAACGGCTTCAACTGATGCTACGTGCAATCGCCGCGGCACGTCGTTTGCTCGCCTGCGCAGGTGGCGCGGCGTTAGTCGGATATACGTCGCTCATGCTGCTCTTTGCCGTTGCCGCCGTCGCCATGCTGGGGCACGCAAGCGGAAGCGCGAAGCCAACACGCAACGCCAACATCACGTCGTCGGATTGACCGTTGCGCCGGCCCGCCGACGCAGCTGCCAGACGCAGCGCTCAGGAGATCTGGGTGGCCTTGGGCACGATCCAGGCAAAGCGGTCGGAGAGCGCCGCCAGCGTGATGCGATTGATGGCGTCGGCGGTGATCGTCGGGCCGCCCGTGGCATCGGGCAGGTCGCGCGTGGCCACTGTATCGGCGGCAATGGTGCTCATGAAACCGTTGTCGGTGGCCGAGCGCACGGTCGCCGACACGCACATGTGGGTCATGAAACCGCCGACGATCAGGTTCTTGCGGCCGCTCACCGCCAGCTGCTTGGCGAGGTCGGTGCCGGCAAAGGCGTTGGGCAGGCCCTTGTCGACAATGGTCTCGCCGGCCCGTGGCGCAAGCGACGCCACGATCTCATAGCCGCTCGATGACGGGTTGAAGGCCTTGCCCTTCGACTGGTGGCGCACATGCACGATCGGCGCACCGGCCTTGCGGGCCTTCTCGAGCAGGACCGCCAACGCCTCGATCGCCGGCTGCACGCCGGGCAATGGCATCAGGCCATCCGTGTATTCCCTCTGCGCATCGATGATCAGCAGGATTCCATCGGCCATGGTCGCCGGCGTGGGCGTCGCTCCCGCCATCTGTAGCATGGTCATTACCATGTTTTTCCCCTTAAACTACTCAACGGTTGTGTAAGCTTGGGCGGTATCAACGCCTAAGGCGATGCAATTTGCAAGGCCCACAGCCGCATGACACGACGTAATCGGTCATGATCATGTAACGGGCCGCTATGACGACCATGCCGACGATCGCGGCCGAGCGATAGCGGTCTTCGCCACCGCCGCCGACGACGTCGAGCACCGGCAGGGCAAGGCACGATGACGCCGGTGCCATTCTTCCCACCAAAATGATGAAACAATCGACGATGCTCGATTGATCATACTGTCCACTGAGAGGAATACAGGAACGATCCTGTCAATCGTACAATTGCTGCTAGACGAAATCGCAGCCGGTCAGCAGGATGCCGGCACCATGGACGCAGCCCGCAAGCTTCTGGTCGATACGTTGGCGCGCCGCTCCGATCTCGACCTCAAGAACCTCTCGCTGACGATCGGCCGCAATCATGCCTACCTGCAGCAGTATCTGATGCGCGGCTCGCCGCGCGAACTGCCGGAAGCAGCCCGCCATGGGCTGGCTCCTCTGCTCGGCGTCTCGCCCGATGACCTGCGCTCCGGCGCGCCGCCAATGGGCCGCGTCGACGCCGACCTGCGTGGCGCCGGACCGCGGCGCGCCGCCGACCGCGGCGACCTGCCGGTCTATGCCTCGGCCGAAGGTGGCGGGGGCGTCATCATTATCACCCATGAACCGATGGATTTCATTCGCCGTCCCGAGCCGCTCTTGTCGGTGCGCGACGGCTACGCCTGCTACGTCATCGGCGACAGCATGAGCCCGGCCTACGAGCAAGGCGACTTGCTGCTCATGCATCCTGGCCGGCCGGCCCGGCCAGGCGACGACTGCGCCTTCATCCACGACCGCGGCGATGGCACGCAGCAGGCGTTGGTCAAACGCCTGCTGCGCAGCACGATGGAGAAATGGCGCGTGCGCCAGTTCAATCCGGCGAAGGATTTCGATCTCGACCGCAGCCACTGGCACAAGGTCCAGCTGATCGTCGGCAAGTACTCGCGCTAGCCTGCGCCGGCGTTCCTTAGGAAGCCTTCCTATTGACCCCTATCATGTTCCCACGCGCCGACGATGCGCCAGGAGGCCGCCATGAAGGCAATGCCATGACGGCGATCCTATGAAGGCGATCATCGTCGGCGGCGGGATCATGGGTCTGGCGACGGCGTGGGCGCTGGCGCGCGACGGTCACGAGGTCGAGTTGCTCGAACAGGGATCGCTGCCCAATCCGCTCGCCTCCTCGATGGACGAGCATCGTCTCATCCGCCATCCTTACGGCGACCGTCGGGGCTATGCCCGGATGATCGACGATGCCTATGCCGCCTGGGACCTGCTGTGGGGCGATCTTGGCCAGCGTCTCTACGCGGCCACCGGGACGCTCGCCCTCACCGGCAACGGCGAGACCTGGGCGGCACGTTCCGCTGCGGTGCTGGCCGGGATCGGCAAGCCGATGACCGAGCTCAGGCTCGCCGACCTGCCGCGGCGCTTCCCCCAGCTCGACACCAAGGGCGTCGAGCGTGCCTTCTGGATCGACACCGGCGGCGTGCTGTTCGCCCAGGACATCGTCGCCGCACTCGTCCGACATCTCGCGCAGAAGCCCGGCGTCCACCTGCACCCCGATACGCCGGTCCGCACGGTGGATCTCGAACGGGCGCGCGTCGTCGTCGAATCAGGCGCTACCCACGGCGCCGACATCATCGTGGTGGCGGCAGGCGCCTGGGTCGGCCGGCTGTTGCCCTCCTTGGGGCGTCGCCTGATCCCGTCCCGGCAGATCGTCGCCTATTTCGACCTGCCGGACGACCAGCGTGCGGCGTGGGCCGCGGCGCCGATGGTCATCGACAAGACGGGTGATGTTGGCCTCTACCTGGTGCCTCCGGCCGAAGGCCGCGGCCTGAAGATCGGCGACCACGCGTTCAGCCGCAGCGGCGATCCCGCCGGCAGCCGTGACGCCAGCGTGGCCGAGATCGGGCCGCTGCTCGAGCGCTGCCGCGCTTTGCTCAAAGGCTTCGAGCAGTGGCGCATCGACCATCTGAAAGCCTGCTTCTATACCGTGACGGACGACGAACGCTTCGTCGTCGAGAAGCAGGGCGCCAAGGGCTGGGCGATGTCTCCCTGCTCCGGCCATGGTTTCAAGTTCGGCGCCGTGATGGGATT
>JABCYT010000502.1 GCA_013290035.1 Alphaproteobacteria bacterium | reverse complement strand
TGGGCGTCGGCGCGCCCCTAGCGCTGAAGCTCGAATCGCTGCAGGTCAGCGGCTCCTTCAAGGGCCGCGGCGCCTTCCACAAACTTTTGGCCTCGAAAGTGCCGGCGGCCGGCATCATCGCCGCCTCGGGAGGCAATCACGGCGCCGCCGCGGCCTATGCCGCCCGCGCGCTGGGCCACAAGGCCGAGATCTTCGTGCCGACCATCGCCTCGCCGGCCAAAGTCGCGCGGCTCAGAAGCTATGGCGCCGTCGTTCAACAGGTCGGCGCCGTCTATGCCGAGGCGCGAGCTGCCTCCGAGAAGCGCGCCGCCGAGACCGGTGCGCTCACCGTGCCGGCCTACGAAGACGAAGTGGTGTTCGCGGGCGCCGGCAGCGTGGCGCTCGAGTTCGCGGAGCAGGCCAAGTTCGACACCTTGCTGGTGGCTGTGGGCGGCGGCGGCCTTATTGCGGGCTGCGCGTCGGCGATCGGGCAAGGCACGAGGATCGTGGCCGTCGAGACCGAAGGAACGCCCACGCTGCACGAAGCGCTGCGGGCCGGCCATCCGGTCGAGGTCGAGATTTCCGGCATCGCCGCCGATGCGCTGGGCGCCAGCCGGATCGGTACGCCCAACTTCGAAGTTGCCCGCAAGCTCGTCCATCAGTCCGTGCTGGTGAGTGACGAAGCCGTCCGCGAAGCCCAGCGCGCCTTGTGGGACCAGCTTCGTGTGATTGCCGAGCCCGCCGGCGCCACGGGGCTCGCCGCCCTGATGTCCGGCGCCTACCGGCCAGCGGCCGGCGAGCGCGTCGCCACGCTGGTGTGCGGCGCCAACACCGAACCCGGTTCGGTCGTCTAGCGCCTCGTGTCATCCTGAGCGAAGCGAAGGATCTCATGCCCTCGGCAACTGGCGATGAGGTCCTTCGCTTCGCTCAGGACGACAAACGGAGCGTGCCTTAGCGGCTGACGCTGGTCACCAGCGCGCGGTTGGCGCGGCCGCTGCCGTCGCTGTAGTCGAAGCGGATCGCGTATTTGTCGGCGGGCGAGATCCACCAGCGCGAGATCGAGCGTTCGCCCTTGCCGCCGGCTTCGTTCATCTCGATCAGGAACGTGTCGATCAGGGCGTCGCCCGGGCCAGTGCGCTTCTCGTAGCGCACGACGGTCAGGGTGTAGTCCCAGCTCTGCCCGTCGGCGCTGTAGCGCGCCTCGATCTTCTTGCCGACCTGCAGGGGCCACAGCCGCTCGGGCCGGATCGCCGCGATGAAGGCCGAGGTGTCGGCGCCCTCGGGTGAGGGATTGGCAATCATCAGGGCG
Organism: Alphaproteobacteria bacterium; assembly: GCA_013290035.1. Taxonomy (GTDB): domain Bacteria; phylum Pseudomonadota; class Alphaproteobacteria; order Reyranellales; family Reyranellaceae; genus Reyranella. The sequence continues at coordinate 2,541 of JABCYT010000502.1, read as the reverse complement.
TTCATCTTGAAGGGCGCGCCGCCCACGATATCCATGCTGCAGGCCATGCCGTCGCGGCCGCGCGCCACCAGCCTGGTGCCGCTGTCGAAGGTGAAAGTCGTGCCGGGGTCGGGGCAGGCGAATTCCATGGTCTGGGCCGAGGCCAAGACGGAGGGGAGCAGGACCGTGAGCAGGATCGAGGCAAGGCAGGTCTTCATGCGGCGGATCATAACCAAATCATATGAAATGACACGCCGCCTGCGCGCCGCCAGCGACCGGCCGCAGCACGGGCCGGTCGAGCCGGCAGCGGTCCTGGGCGATCGGGCAGCGCGACTGGAAGGGGCAGCCGGCCGGCGGATCGATGGGGCTCGGCAGTTCGCCTTGCAGCACGCTGCGCTGGCGGGCGCGGGCGGCCTTGGGATCGGCGATCGGCGCCGCCGCCAGCAGGGCCTTGGTGTAGGGATGCTGGGGATGGCGCCAGATCTGGTCGCGCCCGCCCACCTCGACCAGCGTGCCGAGATACATGACGGCCACGCGGTCGGCGATGTGCTCGACCACCGAAAGGTCGTGGCTGATGAAGAGGTAGGAGACGCCGAACTGGCTCTTCAGGTCCTCCAGAAGGTTGATCACCTGGGCGCGCACCGACACGTCGAGCGCCGACACCGGCTCGTCGCAGATGATGAGCTTGGGATTGAGGGCGAGCGCGCGGGCGATGCCGATGCGCTGGCGCTGGCCGCCGGAGAATTCGTGCGGGTAGCGCTGCCTGGCGTCGGACGGCAGACCGACCCAGCCCAGCAGCGTCTCGACCCGCCGGTTGGTGGCGTCGGGCTTCCAGCCGGCGATGACCAGCGGCTGGGCCACCGAACGTCCGACCGTCGAGCGTGGATTGAGCGAGCCGTAAGGATCCTGGAAGATCATCTGCACCTTGCGGCGCATCTCGGCCAGCCGATCGCGGCCGAGCGGGGCGATGTCGACGCCGTCGACCACGATCTCGCCGCCCGCGATCGGCACCAGCTTCATGATCGCCTTGCCGAGCGTCGACTTGCCGCAACCCGATTCGCCCACCAGCCCCAGCGTCTCGCCGACGGCAAGTTCTAGGCTGACTCCGTTCACGGCGTGCACGATACCGGCCGCCGTGTTGAAGCGGACATGGACGTCGTGCAGGGCGAGCAGCGACATGCTCAGCCCTTCTCGGCGGCGAAGCAGGCCACCAGGCGGCCGGGCGCCGGCTGGGTGAGGTTAGGCTTCTCGCGTCGGCAGCGCTCCATCACCCGCGGGCAGCGCGGCGCGAAGGCGCAGCCCTGCGGCAGGGCGTTGAGCGGCGGCACCATGCCGGGAATATCGGCCAGCCGCGCGGCCCGGGCGGCGCCCGGGATCGGCGTCGCGCCGATCAGCCCGGCCGTGTAGGGGTGCAGCGGGCTTTCAAACAAGTCGTCGACCGGCGCTTCCTCGACCTTGCGGCCGGCATACATCACCACCACGCGCTCGGCGGTCTCGGCCACGACGCCGAGATCGTGGGTGATGAAGATCATCGCCATGCCGGCGTCGGCCTGGAGCTTCTTGAGGAGCGCCAGCACCTGGGCCTGCACGGTGACGTCGAGCGCCGTGGTCGGCTCGTCGGCGATCAGCACCGAGGGACTGCAGGCGATCGCCATGGCGATCACCACCCGCTGGCACATGCCACCGGAGAGCTGGTGCGGATAGGCGTCGAGCCGTCGGCCGGCATCGGGCATGCCGACGAGTTCCAGGAGCTCGTGCGCGCGGGCGCGCGCCTGGCCGCGGCCGAGGTCGGTGTGGGTGGTCAAGACCTCGGCGATCTGTTTCTCGACCGTCGCCACCGGATTGAGCGAGCTCAGCGGGTCCTGGAAGATCATGCCGATCTCCTTGCCCCTGATGTCGAGCATGGCCTCCTCGGACACCGCCACGATGTCGCGGCCGTTCAGCTTCACCATCCCGCCGACGATGCGGGCCGGCGGCTCGGGCAGCAGGCGCATGATGGAAAGCGCCGACAAGGACTTGCCGCAGCCCGACTCGCCCACCAGCGCCACGGTTTCGCCGGCGCCGACCGCGAGCGACAGTCCGTCGACCGCCTTCATCTCGCCGCGCCGGGTGAACAGCGTCGTGCTGAGGTCGCGCACTTCGAGGGGGAATCTTGCCGGACCGCGGGCCTCCAGGCCCGCCTCATGAGCTTGAGCGGGCCTAGAGGCCCGCGGTCCGGCAAGAGGCTCGGTCCTCTCCATCAGCGGTCCCTGAGCTTGGGGTTGAGCGCGTCGTTCAGCCCGTCGCCGATCAGGTTGAGGCAGAGCACCGTCACCATGATGGCGACGCCCGGGATGGCGCAGATGTACCAGGAGCTGCGGATGAGCTGCCGTCCGTCGCCCACCAGGCGGCCCCAGCTGGCGACATTGGGATCGCCCAGCCCGAGGAACGACACCGCCGATTCGAACAGGATGGCGCCGGCCACCACCAGCGAGGAGAGCACGATCACCGGCGGCAAGGCATTGGGCAGGATCTCGCCCACGATGATGCGGGTGTTGCCCATGCCCATGGCGCGGCAGGCCT
>JABCYT010000501.1 GCA_013290035.1 Alphaproteobacteria bacterium | reverse complement strand
ACGCGCGCACCGGCATGAAGGGCATCTTCGCACCGACCGGCAGCTACATCCCCGGCACGGATATGACCCTGAAGGCGAGCAAGATCCGCGGCGAGGAGAGCAACGGCATGCTGTGCTCCTTCCGCGAGCTGCAGCTGGGCGACGACCATAGCGGCATCATCGACCTGCCGGCCGAGGCCAAGACCGGCGCGCCGGCCGCCGAAGCGCTCGGCCTCGACGATCCGGTGATCGAGATCAAGGTGACGCCCAACCGCGCCGATTGCCTGGGCGTGCACGGCGTCGCGCGCGATCTCGCGGCGGCGGGCCTCGGCACCCTGAAGCCGGTCAAGGCCGACAGGATTCCGGGCACCTACAAGAGCCCGATCAGGTGGACGCACGGCTACGAGCCCCAGCCCGACAGCCCCTGCCCCATCGTGGTCGGTCGGTATTTTCGCGGGCTCAGGAACGGGCCCTCGCCCGACTGGCTGCAGCGCCGGCTGAAGGCGATCGGGCTCAGGCCGATCTCGGCCCTGGTCGACATCACCAACCTCGTGACCTTCGACCTCAATCGGCCGCTGCACGTATTCGACGCCAGGAAACTCTCGGGCGATCTCGTCATGCGCCAGGCGCGCGAGGGCGAGCAGATCCTGGCGCTCGACGGCAAGACCTACACCCTCGATCCATCGGTTTCCGTCATCGCCGACCAAAACGGAGTGCACGGCATCGGCGGCATCATGGGCGGCGAGGATACCGGCGTGCGGGAAGACACGACGGAGGTGTTCCTCGAGGCGGCCTACTTCCAGCCCATCGGCATCGCCGCATCCGGCCGCAAGCTCGGCATCCTGTCCGACGCGCGCTACCGCAACGAGCGCGGCATCGACCCGGAATCCTGCCGGTGGGGCGCCGAAGTGGCGACGCGGCTGATCCTCGAATTGTGCGGCGGCGAGACCAGCGAGATCGTCTCGAGCGGCGTCATGCCGAATTGGCAACGCCGTTACACCCTGCGCGCCGACAGGGTGAAGACGCTGACGGCGATCGAGGTGCCCGCCAAGGAGACGGCCGCGATCCTGACCAAGCTCGGCTTCGCCGTCGAAGGCAACGGCCCGTGGACGGCCGCGGTGCCGTCGTGGCGCCCCGACATCGTGGGCGAGGCCGATCTCGTCGAAGAAGTGACTCGCGTGTGGGGCTTCGACAAGATCCCGACGACGTCGCTGCCGCACCTGTCGGCGACGTCGAGGCCGGTCCGCAATCCGCTGCAGCGCCGCGTGCCGCTGGCGCGCCGGGCGCTGGCAGCGCGTGGCATGAACGAGGCCGTGACCTGGTCTTTCCTGGCGCGCGCCAAGGCGGAGAGGTTCGGCGCGAAGCAACAGGCGGATTTGCGTCTCCTGAACTCGATCGACTCCACGCTCGACACCATGCGGCCCTCGATCCTGCCCAACCTGATCGACGCCGCGCAGCGCAACGAGGCGCGCGGGTTGACCGATCCGGCGCTGTTCGAGGTCGGCCCCGAATACAAGAACGCGACACCCACGGGCCAGAGAACCGTCGCCGCGGGTTTGCGCAGCAACATGGCGGTACCGCGCAACTGGGCGGGGCCGGCCCGCAGCGTCGACACCTTCGACGCCAAGGCCGACGCGCTGGCCGTGCTGGGCGCCATCGGCGCGCCGGTCGACAACATGTCGGCCCAGGCGGGCGCACCCGACTGGTATCACCCCGGCCGTTCCGGCGTGATCAGGCTCGGCGACCGCGTCATGGCGCAGTTCGGCGAGCTGCATCCCGAGATCGTGGCCGCCGCCGACCTCAAGGGACCGGTCGCGGCCTTCGAGGTGTTCCTCGACGCCCCGCCGCTGCCCAAGGCCCGGGCGACCAAGGCGCGGCCGACGCTCGTGCTCTCGGCCTTCCAGCCGCTCGAGCGCGACTTCGCCTTCATCGTCGATGCCGATGTCGAAGCCGACAGGCTGGTGCGGGCGGCCCGCAACGCCGACAAGGCGCTGGTGACGGCGGTTCGCGTGTTCGATGTCTATGCCGGCAAGGGCGTGCCCGGCGGCAAGAAGTCGCTCGCCATCTCCGTCACGCTGCAGCCGGTCGAACGCACCCTGACCGACGCGGAGATCGAGGCGGTGAGCGCCAAGATCGTGGCACAGGTGGCGAAAGCGACCGGCGCCGTGTTGCGTGGTTAGAGTGAAATGACCGACCTGTCGTTGATCCGCAATTTCTCGATCATCGCCCATATCGACCATGGCAAGAGCACCCTGGCCGACCGGCTGCTGATGCGCTGCGGCGCGGTGAGCGAGCGCGAGTTCCACGACCAGATGCTCGATTCGATGGACATCGAACGCGAGCGCGGCATCACCATCAAGGCGCAGACCGTGCGGCTCGACTATCCGGCGCTCGACGGCAAGACCTACGTGCTGAACCTGATGGACACGCCGGGCCATGTCGATTTCGCCTACGAGGTCAGCCGCTCGCTGGCCGCCTGCGAGGGCTCGCTGCTGGTGGTCGATGCCAGCCAGGGCGTCGAGGCGCAGACCCTGGCCAACGCCTATCACGCGATCGACGCCAACCACGAGATCATCCCGGTCCTGAACAAGATCGACCTGCCCTCGGCCGATCCCGCGCGCGTCAGCAAGGAGATCGAGGACGTGATCGGCATCGACACGTCCGATGCCATGCAGGTCTCGGCCAAGACCGGGCTGGGCATCGATGAGCTTCTGGAAGCGATGGTCAAGCGCCTGCCGGCGCCCAAAGGCGATCGCAACGCGCCCTTGAAGGCGCTGCTGGTCGACAGCTGGTACGACCCCTATCTCGGCGTCGTCACCCTGGTGCGGGTGAAGGACGGCGTGCTGAAGAAGGGCCTGCGCATCCGCATGATGGCGGCCGCCGCCTCCTACGATCTCGACAAGGTGGGCGTGTTCACGCCCAAGCCCAAGGACGTGGCCGAGCTGGGGCCGGGCGAGATCGGCTTCATCATCGCCGGCATCAAGACCATCGCCGACTGCAAAGTGGGCGACACCATCACCGATGATCGCAAGCCCGCTTCCGAGATGCTGGCCGGCTTCAAGCCCTCGGTGCCGGTGGTGTTCTGCGGCCTGTTCCCGGCCGACGCCGCCGAGTTCGAGCAGTTGCGCGAATCGCTCTCCAAGCTCCGGCTGAACGACTCGTCGTTCCATTTCGAGCCGGAATCCAGCGCCGCCCTGGGCTTCGGCTTCCGTTGCGGCTTCCTGGGGCTGCTGCATCTCGAGATCGTGCAGGAACGGCTGGAGCGCGAGTTCGACCTCGACCTTGTCACCACCGCGCCCTCCGTCGTCTACAAGCTCAGGATGACCGACGGCACCGAGCGCGAGCTGCACAATCCGGCCGACTATCCCGATCCGGTGCATATCGAGAGCATGCAGGAGCCGTGGATCAAGGCCACCATCATGACGCCGGACGAGCATCTCGGATCGGTCCTGACGCTCTGCCAGGAACGGCGCGGCCAGCAGATCGAGCTCACCTATGCCGGCACGCGCGCCATGGCGGTCTACCGCCTGCCGCTGAACGAGGTGGTGTTCGATTTCTACGACCGGCTGAAGTCGGAGACGCGCGGCTATGCCAGCTTCGACTACGAGATGATGGGCTACGAGGAGGGCGAGCTGGTGAAGCTCACCATCCTGGTGAACGGCGAGCCGGTCGATGCGCTCAGCATCATTGTGCACAAGAACCAGGCCGAGAGCCGCGGCCGGGCGCTCTGCGAGCGGCTGAAGGACCTGATCCCGCGCCAGCTCTTCAAGATCGCCATCCAGGCCGCGATCGGCGGGCGCATCATCGCCCGCGAGACGATCAGCGCGCTGCGCAAGGACGTGCTGGCCAAGTGCTAC
>JABCYT010000500.1 GCA_013290035.1 Alphaproteobacteria bacterium | reverse complement strand
GGCTTCGGCGGCGGCTTTCCGCTGGGCCTCGGCGGCGGCCTTCTGCTGGGCTTCGGCGGCGGCTTTCTGCTGGGCCTCGGCGGTAGCCTTCTGTTGTGCTTCGGCCGCTGCCTTCTGGCGCGCCTCGGTTTCCGCTTTTTGCTTGGCCGCTTGCTCTTCGACCCGTTGCTGCTCGGCCTGCGCCGGCGACGGGGCCGGTTTTGTCGAGAACACCAAATACCCACCCGCTGCCAGGACGAGGATCGCCGCCATCACTCCGGCATACAGCTTGACGCGGTTGTTGCGGGCAATGGCGACCCCGAGCGCCGAAGCCAACGACGTTCGGGCAGATCCGGCAGCCACCGCCAGCCGGGACGGTTCGCGCGGGGCCGACGGCGGCGTCGGAGGGGCTGTTGTCTTCGGCGCAGGGCCGGGCGTCTTCTGTGGAGGTGCGGGCGTCTTGGGCGCCGGGCTGGGCTTCGCGCGCCTGGCGACCACGGTCGCGTCGCCATCCGATGCGTCCGTCGACGAAAAAACGTCGCGCCAGACCGCGATCGACTGCGGGCGGTCTTTCGCCCGCAAGGCCAAGCCGGCATCTATCCCTTGCAGCGTGCCCGATGAAAAGCCCGCCAGCGAAAGACCGGCCAGAGGTTCATAGGTATCGTTCAGCGCGCGTTCCAAGGAACTGGGCGGCGCGTGCCCCCTGATCGAGTGATAAAGCGTTGCCGAGACGCTGTAGATGTCCGTCCACGGTCCTTGCTTGTCCGATGTGAGCTGTTCGGCGGCGGCATAGCGCGGCGTGAAGATCGCCGTCATCGCCGCCGTGCGATCGGCCATGGCCGCCCGCGATGCGCCGAAGTCGATCAGCGTGGGATTGTCCTTGGCATCGAGAATGATGTTGGCCGGTTTGACGTCGCGATGCAGGAAGCCCGCCTTGTGCACCTCCTCAAGTCCACCAAGCAGACGCTCGATCATGCGTTCGACGACGGCGGGCGGCAACTGCTTGTCGCGTTTCAAGCGCTGATCAAGGGTTTCGCCACGCGCCAACCCCATCACCATGTACGCCGTTCCGTTGGCTTCGAGGAAATCGTAAACGCGGACGATCGATGGAACGCCTTCGAGCGTCGCCAGAATGCGCGCCTCTTCGAGAAAGCGCTCGCGTCCCCAGATGAAATCTTCGGCAAGCTGGGTCGATCGGGGCACGACCGTCGTGCCGTTCTCCCGCAACGCCAAAGACGTCGGCAGATATTCCTTTACGGCGACTTCCCGGCCGAGCGTCGTGTCGCGTGCGTAGTAGGTGATGCCAAAGCCACCGTGGCCCAGCACGGAAATCAGCTCATAGTTCCGCAGCCGCGTTCCCGCCGGAAGCGTGCCGCGGAGTTCGTTCGGCTTGGCGTCTGCCTTGGTACCGACCGCCATACACTGTCCTCGGACATCGAGGTTACGCCGTCGGCGACTCTACCTTATGTTGCCGCTTCATAAAGCGTCAAGATTGGGCCGTCCGACCGCCGCCGCAGGCTACCCTAGGTATAAACACCTATAAAGCCACCGCCGGTTACCCAGCCACGCTCCGTGTACAGCGATTGCAAGCGTTCCAAAGGTGACGAAACGCACTGACCGTCGTCGCCGCGTGAATATTCTCTTGTCCAATGGAGGGACGGTGCACGATAGTCGGTGCGCCGCCCGTCCGCCGGGAACGATGTCCTTGGAGGAAACGAGGAACAGGTGCGCGCGATAGAGCTGAAACCACTGATCGGACGTCTGAACGATGTCTGCCGCCGCGCCCTCGAGGCGGCGGCTGGCGTTACGGCTCTGCGCACCCACTACAATGTCGAGATCGAACACCTGCTGATCGGCTTGCTCGATCGCTCCGATACGGACTTCGCCGCGATCCTGCGCAAGTGGGACGTCGAGCCGGCCCGCCTGCTGGCCGATCTCAACCGGTCGCTCGACCGGATGAAGACCGGCAACGCGCGCGCCCCTGCGCTGTCGCCCGATATCGTCGAGATGGTCAAGCAGGCCTGGCTGCTGGCCTCGGTCGAACAGGGCGCAAGCCGCGTGCGGTCGGGCCATCTGCTGTGGGCGTTGATCGCCGACGAAATGCTGGCGCGGCATGCGCGCGAGATCTCGGCCCAGTTCGCCCAGATCCCACCGGACACACTCAAGAGCGACTACCTCGCGATCTGCGGCAACACCGCCGAGGCGGCGCAGGCGACAAGCCAGGCGGTCGGCTCCGAAGCGGCGGGCACCGGGTCGGGCGACGCTCGGCCGGGTGGATCCGCCGCCCTCGATCAGTTCACGATCGACCTGACGGCGCAGGCCAAGGCCGGCAAGATCGATCCGATTCTCGGCCGTGACTTCGAGATCCGGCAGATGGTCGACATCCTCACGCGTCGTCGACAGAACAATCCGATCCTCACCGGCGAGGCAGGCGTCGGCAAGACCGCCGTCGTCGAGGGCCTGGCGCTGCGCATCGCGGCGGGCGACGTGCCGCCGGCGCTGCGCGACGTGACGTTGCGCACGCTCGATCTCGGTCTGCTGCAGGCCGGCGCCGGCGTGAAGGGAGAATTCGAGAACCGTCTCAAATCGGTAATCGAGGAGACCAAGGCCAGCCCCAAGCCGATCATCCTGTTCATCGATGAAGCCCACACGCTGATCGGTGCCGGCGGCGCGGCGGGACAAAACGATGCGGCCAATTTGCTGAAGCCGGCACTGGCCCGTGGCGAGCTGCGCACGATCGCGGCGACGACATGGGCCGAATACAAGAAGTATTTCGAGAAGGATGCGGCGCTCACCCGTCGCTTCCAGACGGTGAAGGTCGAGGAGCCGAGCGAAAAAGTGGCGACCGCCATGATTCGCGGCCTCGTCTCCATCCTCGAGCTGCATCACAAGGTGCGTATCCTCGACGAAGCGGTGAGCGAAGCCGTGCGCCTGTCGGCCCGTTATATTCCCGCCCGCCAGTTGCCGGACAAGGCCGTCAGCCTGATCGATACCGCCTGTGCCCGCGTGGCGATGAGCCAGAATGCGATCCCGCCGCCGATCGACGATCGCCAACGGCGCATCGGCCTGATCGACACCGAGCTCAAGATCGTCGAACGCGAGATGGCCGCGGGCGCCGACCATGCCGCCCGGCGCGACGAGTTGACCGCCGAGCGGCTTCGCACGAGCGACGAGCTGGCCGGCCTGCAGAAACGTTGGGAGGCCGAACGCGCCCTTGTGACCGAGATCGACGCGGTGCGCGGCAGCATCGATGCCGCCATGCTCGCCAAGGCGGGCGCGGGAGACGGGCCCGGAAACGGCGCCGCAGGCAACGACGGCCAGGTCGATCGCGCCAAGCTGGCGGACCTTTCCGCGCGCCTGCGGGCGCTGCAGGGCGAACAGCCGCTCATCTTTCCCGTGGTCGATGGCCAGGCAATTGCCGAGATCGTCGAGGGCTGGACCGGCATTCCAGCCCGCCGCATGCAGTCCGACGAGATCCGCACCGTGCTCAATCTGCGCGAGTCCATGGAACGCCGTGTCATCGGCCAGAGCCATGCGCTGGAAGCCGTCGCGCAGGCCATCCGCACCAGCCGCGCCGGCCTGACCGATCCACGCCGGCCGATCGGCGTCTTCCTGCTGGTCGGCACATCAGGCGTCGGCAAGACGGAAACAGCCCTCAGCCTCGCTCAGCTGCTCTATGGCGGCGAGCAGAACGTCACGACGATCAACATGTCGGAGTTCAAGGAGGAGCACAAAGTCAGCCTGCTGATGGGCAGCCCGCCCGGCTATGTCGGTTACGGCGAGGGCGGCGTCCTGACCGAGGCCGTCCGCCGGCGGCCGTACAGCGTGGTGCTCCTGGACGAAATGGAAAAGGCCCATCCCGGC
>JABCYT010000499.1 GCA_013290035.1 Alphaproteobacteria bacterium | reverse complement strand
GTGGGCCACGGGCTGCGCAGCCTCGACAGCCGCGAGCGCATGGCCGAGGCGGTCGACATCATCGAGCGGGCGTGGCGCGAGGCGCCGCTCACCTACGACGGCAAGTTCCACAAGGTCCATATTCCCGCCCTGCGCCCCAAGCCGGTGCAGCAGCCCGGCCCGCCGCTGTGGCGAAGCGTGATCTCGCCCGGCTCGTTCACCGAATGCGGCAAGTTGGGCGTCCCCATCCTGACGGCGCGGCTGCCTGTCGCGCGCATCAAGGAGCGCTGGTCGACCTACGCCGAAGGCATCGACGCGGGTGGCCACGACGAAAAGACCAAAGCGCGGCTGCTCGCGCAAAGCGCGCTGTGGCGCAATGTCTATGTCGCCGAGTCCGACGCCCAGGCCGAGGACGAGCTCGCCGCCCTCCTGGTCGAAACGCGCACCCACATGATGCATGTGCGTGACGCCTACAATCCCTCCGACTTCCAGCCCGAGCCGGCGACACTGAACGCCTGGACCGATCCCAAGGTGCCCGATTCCGAGGCCATCCCCTTCGTGCTGCAGACCGGCTCGCTCTACGGCTCGCCGTCGCGGGTGCGCGAGCAGGTGGCCGAGCTCAGGGATGTCGGCGTGCAGCACCTGCTCTGCCAGACCGGCTTTGGCGCCATGAGCCACGAGCAGAACATGGCCTCGATGCGCCGGTTCGGCGAACAGGTGATGCCGGCGTTCAGCGGCTAACGGCTGCTGTAGCGCCCGTCGTCCAGGCCAGGGCCGACGCACCAGTTGAGCTGGCTGAGCGGCAGATGCTGCGCCGATGCGACCATGGCGACGGCGCCGCGATCGATGCAATGGCCGTTGTTGCGATCATAGACCGGCGCCATCAGGTGGCCGTGCGGATCGTGGCCGGCGCCCAGCACGTGGCCGAGCTCGTGCAGCATCACGGCGGTGAGGTCGCGCGTGCCAAAGCGGTCGGCGATGACATAGACGAAGCCGCCGCCGCGGCCGCCCACGGTCATGGCGAGCGCCGCACGCTCGCGCGCGGCGGGATGGCGGCTGTCGACCTTGGCGACGATCCAGGCGCCGGATCGGCGGATCTGCGCCAGGGTCCGGTCGGTGGGATCGGGCGGCAGCAGGCTGGCGCGGAAACGCACGAGACCGTTCAGCACATGGTTCCATTGCTGCAGCGCAAGCCCGATGCGATCGCGCTCGGCGGGATCGAAATCACGGTCGACATAAACGGTGAGGGTACGGGTGCCGGCAGAAGCGGCGGCGGGCGCCGGCTTGTCGGTGTAACGGTAGGTGGAAGTATCGTAGTTGCGGCCGTAATCCCGCGAGGCGTTGCTGTTTGCTGCGCGGGCGGGCGTGAAGGAAAGAACGATGGCCGCCACCAAAAGGGTCAGGCCCGAAATCACCAGACTTGCGACAAGGCGCAGCGGCAGCACCGAGATCTCCGATATCTACGGTGGCTATACGAAGACGACGGCGGCGCTATCCCCGCCGAAACAAGGCGTTATCAAGGCTAAGGGCAGTCGCCCACCCGCTTGCCGTTCAGCACGGAGCTGCCTTTGACCGTCGTGCCGTCCTTGCTCTTGACCGTGAGCTGGCCCAGGCCCTCGTAGCTGGTCGGCGTGTAGCTGATTTCGGCCTCGGCGGTGACGCCCGGCGTCTGGTCGGTGGCGGGGCATGCGGTGGTCGCCTTGAAGATCCCGTCCTGCTTCGGCCCCGGCGCGAAGCTGCAGCCGTGCTTGGCGAAGTCGTCGGGGGTCGGATAGATCAGGCGCTCCAGAGTCGCTTCGTTGGCCTTGACGCAGACCTCGCGGGACGTCGACGGCATCGGCTGCACGCCCTCCATCGTCGTCTTGTCGGAGACTTCCCACAGGCCGGGCTGGATGGCGGTCTGCGCGTGGGCTGAACCGGCGGCCAATGACAGGCCGACGGCCGCCGCCATGACGAACGACTTCATCGATGCTCCTCGATTTCCATCCCGGAACGGGTGGCGGCTGGATTACCACGATCTCCAGCAAAAAGCCCGCGGGGACGATCACCGTCCCACGCGGGCCAATCGAGGGGCAGTTGCGGAAGGCTTACCAGTAGGTCGGCGCGTTGTAGTACTTGTCGACCTGGCGGCCGTAGTCCGGCGTCCAGCGGAAATCCTCGTCCATGTCGTAGGTCGGCGCGTTCTCGAGCATCCGCTTGTCGAGGTTGACGATGTAGCCGCCCTTGCGCTCGTCGTACTTCAAGGTCGACCACGGCAGCGGATGATACTTCTCGCCGATGCCGAGGAAGCCGCCGAACGACATGAGCGCATAGATCGCCTTGCCGCTCACCTTGTCGATCATGATGTCGTCGACGGTGCCGAGCTTCTCGCCCTGCAGGTTGTAGACGTCGGTGCCTTCGACCTTTTCGGCGGCGATCAAGGTTCCGGATGTGATCTTCGTAACGTCGGCCATAGTTTGACTCCCTGAAAAGATAGTGAGTGGGGTGCTTCGCTTCGGCTGCAAGCAAGCGAGCGCGGGATGAACGTGGACTCCGTTCGAACGGTTGCCGTCGCCGGTGTATTCTCAGCCGTCCTGCTCATTCGGTCGCAAATTCGGCCGGCCGCGGCACCGGCATTTGGAATCGACGGTGCCCACCGCCACGACCGCCAAGCTCCGATCGCAGCCTCCACACCGAGACGGTCGGTCCCCTTTGTCCCGTGGCAACTTCGGCGCGCCGCCTTCAGGTGTCGCGAATATCGCGCAGCGGTGCTGGCAGTTGGCCGATCTCGGGATAAATTGCGGCGCAACCGCAGGCCCTCGCTCCGCGTTATAGACCTAATGTCGGCTCAGCTCCGCCCGCTTCAGGGCCGCAAGATCCTGATCCTCGAGGATGAGGCCCCGATCGCCCTCAGCCTCGCTTCCGCCGTCGCCCAGGCGGGCGGCGTCGCAATCGGGCCGACGGCCACGGTCGCCGCGTCGTTCGCCCTGATGGCCGACCACACGCTCGACGGCGCGTTGCTCGATATTCGCCTGCGCGGCGAGACGTCGTTTCCGTTGGCCGATGTGCTGGCCGTGCTGGGTATTCCTTTTGTGTTCGTGAGCGGCATGTCGAGCGCGCTGATGCCCTATCCCCATCGCGACCGGCCGCTGTTCGACAAGCCGTATGAGGTGCGCGACGTGATCGCCACCCTGGCGCGGCTGCTGCAGCCGCCGGCGAGAGTGGCTTCCCCAACTTCTGTCGCAACCCCCGACGAGGGACCGCGTTGACCGGGCAGAAAGGTCGATCCATCCCTTTCGACAACCGGCCACGACGAACCTGACGACCGGTTGGCTCCCGCCCGCCCGACTCTCCCCCGTTGGGCGGGCGTTTTTTCCGCGACGTTTGGTTGATCGGTCATGAACGGAAGAAAAAGAGAGCTGCAACTCAGCGCCCAGGAACACGAGATCCTGCGCGCCATCGCCAGGTCTCCTGCCCCGTCCCGGCCGCTTTCCTCCATGCAACGCCTGCGCTTCGAGATGTTGGGGCTGATCGAGGACCGCGCGAAAGGCGTCCGCCTCACCGAGCGCGGACGCGAGGTAGCCCTGGGGCCGGTTCGCGCCACGCCGCCGGCGCCGGCCGCCGAGGAGATCCATCGCCGGGCGTCGCGCGACAAGAGAGGCCGGCGGCTCGGCCACCAGCGCCAGAGCCCCTTTTAGGCAAGTCGAACCGCCACCCCCTGCCGACCGCGGCGGGGGATAATACCGGCGCCGCCGTCACAAAAACTTCACGCATTACCCTCGGATCGGTAACCTGACCTTCCGATGGTGCGCCGCGAAGCGTGCCAGCCATGTCCTCCCCCTCGCCCCCATCCGACGCCGATGCCCGCCGTCGCCAGCGATGGCTTTCGCTGCTGGCGAAGGCCCCGGCCCGCGCCTGGAGAGCT
>JABCYT010000498.1 GCA_013290035.1 Alphaproteobacteria bacterium | reverse complement strand
CAGACCAGCACCCACCCCCTAATGAGCCGGCGCGAAAAGCCGGCTGGGAGCCCGATCCCGACGGCGCTCGCAAGCGGGTCGAGGACCTCGATCAGCGGCTGAAGGCAGCGCGCGGAACCGTCGAAAAACCGCGGCAGAGCAACGCAATGTCGCAGCGGCAGACTAACGTTGCCTATCGCGTTTTGGCCGATATGATCGCGGGCCTTTTGGTCGGGGGCGTTCTCGGCTATTGGCTCGACCGCTGGCAGGGCTGGACGCCGTACGCGTTGGTGGTCGGGCTGGTTCTGGGCTTCGGGGTCGGGGTCTACAATGCGTGGCGCGCCATCCGGGAATACTCGGCGGCGGCGGCCAAGGGCGAAAGCAATCGACGCCTGCCCTGAAGTGGCGTCGGACGGAGTGGGGTAGACGTGGCTGAAATGCACAATCCGATGGAGCAGTTCGAGATCAAGCGACTGCTCGATTTCAAGATCGGTAGCCTCGACGCCTCTTTCACGAATTCCGCCACCTGGATGGTCATCGCCGTTATCCTGGCGACCACGGTGTTCGTGTACGGCATGCGCCAGCGGGCGCTGGTGCCGGGCAAGCTGCAATCGGTGGCCGAGCTGGGCTACGAATTCATAGCCGGCATGGTGCGCGACAATGTGGGCGACGAGGGCAAGAAATACTTCCCCTTCATACTGTCGCTTTTCATCTTCATCCTGTTCTGCAACATCCTGGGCCTGGTGCCCTATTCGTACACGGTAACGAGCCAGATCGTCGTCACCTTCGCCATGGCGGCAGTGGTGTTCATCGGCGTCACCATCATCGGCGTCGTCCGCCACGGCTGGCACTTCCTCTCCTTCTTCGCGCCCAAGGGCGTGCCGCTCTGGCTGTTGTTCATCCTGGTGCCGATCGAGGTCTTCTCCTACCTGATCCGCCCGGTCAGCCTCTCGGTGCGCCTGTTCGCCAACATGCTGGCAGGCCACACCATGCTGAAGGTGTTCGGCGGCTTCGTGGTGGCGATGGGACTGCTCGGCGGCTGGGCGCCGCTTGCCTTCATCGTGGCGCTGACCGGCCTGGAACTGCTGATCGCCTTCCTGCAGGCCTATGTGTTCGCGATCCTGACCTGCCTCTATCTCAACGACGCCATCCATCTCAGCCACTGACGGCGTCGATCCCTCAACCAACGCTCTTATTCACTCGAAAGGAACATCACATGGACGCTTCAGCAGCCAAGCTCATCGGCGCCGGCCTCGCCACCATCGCCCTCGCCGGCGTCGGCGTCGGCATCGGCAACATCTTCGGCAGCTTCGTCTCCGGCGCGCTGCGCAATCCGGAAGCGGCCCCCCGCGTGTTCGGCAACGTGCTGCTGGGCTTCGCACTCACCGAGGCGGTCGCGCTGTTCGCGCTGGTCATCGCCTTCATGATCCTGTTCGTGTTCTAAGCCCACGGCATAAGGGGGCTCGGGACCAGACATCATGCGTAAAGCGGTCAACAGCGCGTTCTTCGTCGGCCTAGCCATGCTGGGCGCGACCGGGCCGGCGGCAGCCGTAGGCATGCCGCAGCTCGATATCCATACGTTCGCGCCGCAGCTCGTCTGGCTGACGATCGCTTTCCTGGTCCTCTACTTCGTGATGTCGCGGCTCGCCGTGCCGGCGATTTCCGACACGCTGGCCAGGCGGCAGGCCAAGATCCAGGGCGACCTCGACGCGGCCGAAAAGGCCAACGAGGAAACCCGCGCCCTGGTCGCCGCCTACGAGAAGCGTCTGGCCGACGCGCGCGAGGAAGCCCGCCGGATGACGCGCGAGCAGGGCGAGGCCGACGGCGCCGCGGCGACGGCGCGGTTCAACGAGCTGCACGATCGCCTCGCCAAGCAGATCGGCGAGGCCGAGAAGCGCATCGCCCGGCAACGCGACGACGTCATGGCCGGCCTCGAGCACATGGCCAGCGATATCGGGCGCGACGTCTATGCCAAGCTCGCCGGCCAGCCGGCTGACCAGGGCGCGCTCGCCGGCAAGATCTCGGCAGCGGTCAGGGGAGGCAGCCGATGATCGGCACGGCTTGGGCGGCGGATGCCGCAGCGGAGCACGGCGGCGGTTTCCTGTCGGATCCGGCCTTCTGGGTCGGCGTCGCCTTCGTCCTGTTCTTCGCGCTCCTGGGCAAGACCATGTGGAAGCGCGTCTCCGACATGCTCGACAAGCGCACGGCGGCCATCGTCAGGGCGCTGGGCGACGCCGAGCGCCTGCGCGACGAGGCGCTCAAGGCCAAGCAGGAGGCCGAGCGCACGCTGGCCCGGGCCACGACCGAGAGCGGCGCCATCATCCAGCATGCCCGCGACGAGGCCCAGCGCATGCAGGCCAAGGCCGCGGCCAGCCTGCAGGCCGCGGTGGCCTTGCGCGAGCAACAGGCGCTCGACCGCATCGCCCAATCCGAAACCGCCGCCGCCAAGCAGGTGCGCGACACCGCCGTCGACGTGGCGCTGTCGGCCACCCGCGCGCTGCTGCGCGAGCAGGTCGGGGCGGGCCGCTCCGAGGCGATGATCAGCGAGGCGATCGGCGAGCTGCCGCGTCGCCTGCACTGAGTTTTTCGAATTCGAGATTGCCCGCATAAAATCAATCGCGGGCTACCTGGGGCCCTCGCCGCAAGGCGGGGGCTTTTCTTTGTTCGCGCTTTTGTCCTCCCCCGTATGACGGGAGAGCAGGTCAAGAATCACGGGTGCCGGTAGCGCGTCGGAATCTTCGCCAGGTCCTGCAGCAAATCCGGCGGCAGGTCGGATGGCTTGGATGAATTGGCGCTGGCGCCGATCGAATCGACCAGGCCGCCGAAGCGCTGGGCGATCGCCCTGGCGATCTGGTCGTGCCGGCCGACCGCGGCGAACAGGTGCACCACGTCGTCCGACACTTCCTTGGCCATTTCGCTCCACTGGCCGGCGCGCGTCATGGCGTTGAGCTTGCGGCCGAGATCGCCCAGGCCGTGCCCCTCGAACACCGGCCAGTAGGCCGGCGTCGAGCCGTAGAACGCCACGCGATAGCGCACCCAGTCGAACAGCTTGGCGACCGCTGCGTCGTCCTTGCCAGTGACCACGAAGCCGCCGCCCGAGATCTCGAAGGTCTCGCGCCGGCGACCCACCTTGGCCAAGCCGGCTTCGATGATCGGCAGCGTGTTCTCCTCCAGGTATTTGCGCGTGCAGAACGAGTGGAGCTTCACGTCGTCGGATTCCTCGGCGGCGACCTTCAGCATGGCCGGGCCGACCGCGGCGAGACCGAGGCGCGGCAGCGGGCCGTCATAGGGCTCCGGCACGAAGTTGGGCGTCATCAAGGTGAAGCGATAGTGCTTGCCTTCATAGTTGAGCTTGCCGTCGCCCTTCCACGCCGCCCAGATCGCCCGCACGGCCTGCACGTATTCGCGCATGCGCGGCGCGGGCGCGGTCCACGGCACGGAGAAGCGCCGCTCGTTGTGGGCGCGGACCTGGGAGCCCAGCCCCAGGGTGACCCGCCCGCCGCCGTAGCTCGCGGCGAGGTCCCATCCGACATTGGCGACGGCCATGGGCGAGCGCGCAAAGGCGATGGCGACGCCGGTATGCAGCTCGAGGCGGCGGGTCGCGGCGCCGGCGACGGCGAGCGACAGGAAGGGCTCGTGCTTGTTTTCCTGGGTGCTGACGCCGGCATAGCCCGCCGCCTCGATGGCTTGCGCGGCCGCGCCGACCTTGGCCAGATTCTCCTGCGGCAGCGTGGTGAAGACGCGCATCTTGCTGGCACTCCCGGATTTGTCGCAGCGAAACCATACGATGAACGTCGGCGGGTGGCTGCGGATTTCGAGAGCGACCTAGGACACGTAGCAGTGCAGCCGTTTGCCAGGCAGAAGGTCGTATGGCCCTTGCCATCTCGCTACGCCGGCGAGACGCG
>JABCYT010000497.1 GCA_013290035.1 Alphaproteobacteria bacterium | reverse complement strand
GGGCGGCGCGGATCGCCGCCTCGTCGGCGCCCGTCTCGAGGCCCAGCACTTCGAGGGCTTCCTGGCGCGACAGGGCGGGCTCGCCGTCGTCACGGTTGCCGCGACGCCCGTCGCCGAGCGCCACCAGGGAGGATTTGCCGACATAGGCCTCGAGGATGGCGGCGGCCCGGCGCACCGTCTCGGGGTCGCGGGCGGCTTCGTCGTCCCGGATCTCCATGTCGAAGGGCCGCGCCTTCGGGCGGAAATAGTCGAACGCCGCGCGCAGCGGCGCGAACATCGCGCGCCATTTGAGAAGGGTGGGCACGATCAGCATGCCGGCGCCGATCAGCATCGCGGCCGGCCACTGCTGATTGGCGATCGTCAGGACGAGAAGCGGAATGCAGGCGAGGACGAGGAGCAGCAGCATCCAGCGGGTGGTCCGCACCATGGTCCTGGGATCGCTGTGGACGAACCAGTCCAGGAACTTCGCGATCGTCGCCAGCACGGACAGTCCGAGCACGACGGCACTGATCGCGACCGCATAGTCCATCAACACACTCCCACGACGTCCCGCGGACAGAGTGCGCAAGACTACTCCTGCGGCGGCCGGACGCCAGCCCCTCGTCGCCTACATCTGATGTGCAAGCGGGCCGGCATCTTCGAGTTTTCTTCCGGCAAGTGCGTGATTAGTATCGGGCGGTGAACGCTAAAGGGGGAGAGTCTAGATGGCGAAGCGTAACAAGCCGACGAAGACCAAGTCGCCTCAGCGGGGAGGGCCGGGCGTCAAGGTTGTTTCAGAGGGCGGAAAGCTTCCCGCCAGGAGTTCCGCTCAGGACTTCGTCAGGCGGCGCATCGAGGTCGAGGAAAAGGACCACGCCGAATTCCAGACCTATCTGGCCGAGAAGAAGGAAGCCGACGCGCGCAAGGCCAAGGTCGCGGCCGCCACAGCGCCAACCAAGGCCCGCGGTCTCAGCCGGCGCACGATGTTCAACGTCGCGGTCGGCACCGCGGCCGCCGCCGAGGCCGCGGTGATCGGATACAACGCCCTGGGCGGCGGCTCGGTCTCCGACCAGGGCCTGCGCCATGCCGGCGCCAACTACACCGAGGCGCAGCGCCACAACATCGTCCGCGAGGTCGTCGACAGCCGCGCCGATTTCCGCGGCCAGAGCCTCGGCAACTGGGTCGCCCTGCTGCCGACCAAGCTGGGCGGCGGCACCTATGCGATCGACCTCAACTCGAACCGCGTGCTGGCCTCGATCTGGTACTGGAACTACGGCGACTACAATCCGATCAGCCACCATCTTTGCGCCTTCCCGAGCGCCGATCCGCTGCACGGCTTCGAGTTCGTCAACAGCACACAGGGCGGCCAGAACTCGCTGATCTACGGCATGCCGACGCCGGTCACGGCGGAGACCGCGCCGCCCGGCACCAACATCTATCGCGTGCGCTTCGACGGCACGCAGATGCAGCTGATGGAGAACGTCTCGGAGAGCACGGGCCTCGGGCTTGGCGTGCACGTCACGGTCAACCCCAAGGACGCCCAGTCCTATTTCGTGACCGACGGCCAGAAGGACATCGCCGCCTGCTTCGACCGCACGACGTCGAAGGTCAAGGCGGCGCTGCGGTTCGACTGGACGCCCAACGTGCCCGAGCTGCGCGACGCCTGGATGAAGGGCGGCACGCTCACCATCAAGAAGATCTATCCCGATCCGAAGACCGGCCGCTACGACTACAGGGGCACCAAGGGCAACAAGATCGACTGGGAAATGGTGCCGATGGGCGAGCTGTTCGTCGAGGAAGGCTCGACGCCCGGCGACAGCCCGCTCACGCTGACCGGCGCCGACGGCACGATCTGGCATCCCGAGGGCCGCTGGGCGGCCACCGTCGTGCGCTTGTGCGGCGGCATCGCCATCCTCGACCCTGAGAAGAACTTCGATCCGGCCGCCTTCCTGCAGTTCAACAAGGATTCGCAGGACCAGTATCCGGTCGAGCAGATCGACAAGGATACGTGGAAGGTCGTGTTCGACAAGATCCACTCGCCGGGCCACGAGATCGGCTTCTCGCCGGACGGCAAGTTCCTGGTGATGATGAACAACCTCAGGGAAAACAACGCCTCGGTGTTCAGCTGCACCGACCCCGACCCGACCAAATGGCGCAAGGTCGCGCATGTCGAGGACCCGCTGTGGCGCGGCAAGTATCCCAATCCGTTCCACATGGTGTTCTCGCTCGACAGCTCCAAGCTCTACCTGTCGATCCTGCATCCTTCGCCCGCCTTCAGCGGCATCATGGTGGTCGACACCAAGAGCTGGACCATCATCAAGGAGATCCAGGGCATCGGCCCCGACCTGCAGACGCCGGCGCTGACCTACGACGGCAAGTACGTGCTGACGCCGTTCTCGGGCTTCCAGCGCCAGTCGAGCGGCATCGCGGTCATCGACACCTCGACCGACACCCTGATCGGCATCCTGCCGAGCAACGGCGGGCACCATGACTGCGTGATCATCCCGACCGAGCTGGAGCACATGAAGCACACGCGCTCGTGTACTCTGTGATGGGCACGCTCTGAGCGCGCCGGCAATTCATGGCTGGTGAGATCCGGGGGGTGCGCTGGCTGCTTCTGAGCCTCGCCCTCCAGAATCTCGGACGCCGCAAGGCCCGCAGCCTGCTGCTGATCTCAGCCGTCGCCATCGGCAGCGCCGTCGTCTTCACCGGCGCGACCTTGATGCAGAGCATCGACCGCAGCATGTCGGTCGGCTTCACCCGCATGGGCGCCGACATGATGGTGGTGCCCGAAGGCGCGCTCACCAACATCACGGCCGCCCTGCTGGTCGTCGAGCCGACCGAGCTGGTGCTCGATGCCGATGCGCTGGCCAAGGCGAAGCTTGCCAGCGTGGGACGCTACGCCGCCCAGAAGATCGTGCGGGTCGAGCATTCGGGCATCGGCAGCCATCACGATTCGGTCGACCTGATCGGCTTCGATCCGGCGCGCGACTTCACCATCCAGCCGTGGCTCGCCGAGCGGATCAATCGCGGCCTGCAGCCCGGCGACGTGATCCTGGGCGCCGAACGCGACGCCCCGCTGGGCTCGCAGCTGCTGATCTTCGGCAAGCCGCACACCGTCTATGGTCGGCTCGGCCGCACCGGCGTCGGCACCCACGAGCGCGGCGTGTTCATGCCGTTCGCGACGCTCGAGGCGCTGGCCGGCGCGATCCATGGCGAGGGCGGTCGGCCGCCCGCCGTGCTGGCGCCGGGCAAGGTGACGGGCTTCCTGGTCGAGCTGGCGCCGGGCGCCACGGCGCTGCAGGCGCGCTTCGCCATCCTCTCGGCGCTGAGTGGGGCCAAGGTGGTGGCCGGCGACACGACGATGAGCGGCATTCGCCAGGGCCTGGCCGCCCTGCTCGACGGCATCCTCGCCTTGATGGCGCTGATGTTCGCCAGCACCGCCCTGATGGTGAGCGTGCTGTTCTCGGCGATCGTCACCGAACGCCGGGGCGAGCTCGGCCTCCTGAAGGCGATCGGCGCGCGCCGCAGCCAGGTGATCGGCATGATGGTCACCGAGGCGGTGCTGGCGACGGGCGTCGGCGGCCTTTTGGGCGTCGTGCTGGGCGGGCTGATGCTGCGTCTCTTCGAGCGCTCGCTGGTCTACTACCTCGAGAAGCTGGGCGTGCCCTTCCTCTGGCTCGGTCCGCCGCGCACCATCGCCTTCGCCGTCGGCGCCATCGTGTTGGCGTCCGTCATCGGCGCCCTGGGCGTGCTCTATCCGGCCTGGCGGGCCAGCCGCCGCGACGCCTACGACCTCGTGCGCAGCGAGGGCTGAGCCGATGCTGTCGTGCCGCCATTTGAGGAAAAACTACGTCACCGAACGCGGTGCCGTGACGGCGGTCGCGGGCATCGACCTCGACGTCG
>JABCYT010000496.1 GCA_013290035.1 Alphaproteobacteria bacterium | reverse complement strand
GAATTCCACGAGCGCCTGGCCGAAGCCAGCCGGAACTCGGTGTTGTCGGACATCATGCGCAGCCTGCGCGAGCGCACCGGCCTCGCTTTTTCCGTCAACGGCCGCAGCCGCGCGCGCGAGGACTGGAAGGAGCATGCCGGCATCCTGGCCGCCGTGATCGAAGGCGACGAGGAACTGGCGGCGCTGCTCGCCTCCCGCCACGTGCAGAACGCCGCGGCGGCATTCGCGCGGGCGCAGGGCGAGGCGGATCAGGCGGCCGACTAGCGCACAACGAAAAAACGGGACGCCCGAAGCCTCGGACATCCCGCTATCGGGCGTACTATAGGCGAAAAGAAACAGACTGGCAATGTCCGGCGCAGCCCAATAGATGAGTTCCCCTTTGCGCATGAAGGGGAAACGAATGATCGCCTGCGGATTGGATTTCGGCACGTCGAATTCGGCCATCGGCGTCGCTCGCAACAGTACAGTCGCGCTCGCCCCGCTCGACGGCAGCAACACGCTGATGCCGAGCGCGGTGTTCTTCGATTACGAAACGAAGGGCCGGGTGCTGTTCGGCAGCGATGCCATCGTGGCTTATGTCGGACAGACCGAAGGCCGGTTGATGCGCGCCCTGAAGTCGATCCTTGGCTCCTCCCTGATCAACGAAAAGACCAGCCTGGGCGGCCGCATGGTGCCGCTGGCCGAAGTCGTCGAGATCTTCGTGCGGCACCTGAAGCACAAGGCCGAAGCCTTCGCCGGACAGGAGATCACGACCGTCGTGCACGGCCGGCCGGTGCGCTTCGTGGACGGCGACGACCGCGCCGATGCAAGCGCGCAGGAAGTGCTCGGGGCGATTGCAAGGCGCGCGGGATTTCGCGACATCGCCTTCGTCTATGAGCCGATCGCCGCGGCCCACCACTATGAGCGGACGGTGCAGAGCGAAGAGCTGGTGCTGATCGCCGACATCGGCGGCGGCACCAGCGACTTCTCCATCGTCCGCATCGGACCTGGCCGGCGCGGGCGGGCTGACCGCGGCCGCGACGTGCTGGCCAACGCCGGTGCGCGCCTGGGCGGCACCGATTTCGACAGCGCGCTCAACCTCGCGACGGTCATGCCCCTGCTTGGCCTCGGCACGCACCTGGTCGAGAAGAACCTGCCGATGCCGAACGCGCTCTATCACGAGCTTGCGACCTGGGCGACGATCAACTTCGCCTACACCCACAAGAACGAGCGCGAGGTCGCCGAGATGGTCTCAGGGGCGCGCGAGCCCGAAAAGGTCGGACGTCTCCTGAAGGTCATCCGCCAACGCCTCGGCCATCGGCTGGCCTTCGCGGTGGAGGACGCCAAGATCGCGCTCAGTGGCGCGGACTGTGCTGCCTTGCCCCTTGGCTTTGTCGACGATGGCCTGGCGGCGATGGCCGAAAGGGTCGACTTCGAGCGCGCCATCGCAGCGCAGACCGATCGGCTGTACCTGACGGCACGCAGTTGCATCGCCGCGGCAGGCCTCGGCGCGGCTGCGATCGACACGATCTTCCTCACCGGCGGATCCAGTCGCGTGCCGGCCGTGCGGGCAGCAATCGCGCGGGCGGCGCCATCTGCCCGCCTGGCGGCGGGCTCGGACTTTCTGTCCGTCGCGCTGGGGCTGACGCAGATGGCGGGGATGACGGCCTGAGGCCGCGAGCCTCGACGCGTTTTCGTCGGCAGGCTGGCGCGGTGCATGGCGGCGTCGCGCCCAGGTCCATGATGGCTTACATTTTTGCCGGCGCGCCGATCGCCAAGGTCGGCGAGACCATTGCCGTATCGGAATAGCTCAGGAGATCAAAAATGACTCTCAAGCCGGCCCGTCGCCAACTGGGCCACGCCGCGACGGGACTTCTGGTATGGACCCTGGCTGTTTCAGTCGCAGCGCAGGCTCAGCAAGTACCGCCGGGCGGCGATCCGACGATGGCCTGCCAGCAAACTCCCAACGGTCGCGCCTATTGGACCGAATACGGCTTCTGCGATCTCGCGGTAAAAGGGCCGGCGCAGGCCAAGGGCCTGGTGCTGTGGAGCCACGGCGTCAGCGGCGACAAGGAGCAGTTCCACACGCCGCCGCCACCGGTCGTGCGACGACTGGCGACAGCCGGCTGGGACGTCGTCCGGATCAACCGCAACAACCTCTTCGAAAGAGGATGGGTGACGTCGGGCCCACGCCATCGCGACGATGCGATCGAACGCAGCCGCGCCGCCAAGGCGCAGGGCTACAAGCATGTCGTGCTGGCCGGGCAGTCCTACGGCGCCATCATCTCGCTCGAAGCCAACGCAAAATCGGCGGACATCGACGGCGTGCTGGCCTTCTCGCCAGGCCACGGCAGCGATGCCGGACAGGCCGCCGGGCGAGACAACTATCGCAATCTCAACCGCTACCTGCTGGAAGCGGTGGCGGCCCAGAAAGGCGGCCGCGTTGTCGTGCTGATCGCTGACGGCGACCTCCTGCATCCCGACCGCGGCGCCGGCAGCGGCTTCGGCGCGCAGCTCCGCACGGCGCTTGCCGCCATGGGCCGACCCTATGTCGTATTCGATGAAACCAGCCCGATTCATGGACACGGTGCCGGGATGACGAACCAGTTCAATGACTGGTTCGGCGCCTGTGTCGGTCGCTTCCTTGATTTCAGCAGGTCCGTCGCCGCCGGCGAGTCAATGTGCCCCCCGCCAACTCCGGTTCCGCGCTACATCATGCCACCGGATATCGCGCGCGCGACGCCGGGGACGACGAGCCCGGCACGTTGGCTTGGCCCATGGGAAGGCAGATTTGGTGACGATCAACGCGAGGTGCTGATCGCTGTCGAGACGGCAACTACCGAAACCGCCACGATTGTTTACATGCCGGGTGCGGGGCCCAAGCGCGATTTGCAGATGGGATTCGATCGCTATTCCAGAGCGCGTGTTCAGGGCGACACGATCGTGGTCGACCGGGGCAGTGGCCGGACAATCGTTTTGACTCTGTCCGGCGATGGCCAAAGCATGACCTTCGAGCACAGAACTGCTGGCGGGCCGACCTTGACAGGCAAGCTTGCGCGATCGAATTGGGAGGGGAAAGGCCCGCTGCCGCGGTAACGTGCGCCCAGCAGACTAACGTGCCTTCATCGGCAGGCTGGCGAGGTGCATGCCGGCGTCGACGATTAAAAACTCGCCGGTGATGTTGGAGGCGCTGGTCAGGAAGAACAGCACGGCCTCGGCCATCTGCGCCGTCGTGCCAGCCTGGCGCAGCGGCGTGGTCTGCTCCTGCATCTCCTTCATCTTGTTGTAGTTCGCCTCGCCCATGCCGCCCAGCAGCCAGCGCGTCTGGATGAAGCCCGGGCACACCGTGTTGACCCGCACGGCCGGCGAGAACCAGCGCGCCAGGGTGAGCGTCAGCGTATTGAGCGCGCCCTTGGAGCAGGCATAGGGGATCGAGCTGCCGACCCCCATGACGCCGGCGATCGAGGAGATGTTCACGATCGAGCTGCGCTCCTGCTTCTCCTCCCACTGCTTCTTCATGGCCGGATAGGCGGCGCGGCTCATCATGTAGGGACCGGTGACGTTGACCCGCAGGATCTTGTCGAAATCCTCCGGCGTCACCCCGTCGAGGTCGCCCTGGTTCTGGAACTTGGTGGTGCCGGCGTTGTTTATGAGGCCGTCGATGCGGCCCCATTTCTTCATCGCCTCGTCTATGAGCTTCTTGCAGTCGGCATCCTGGCCGACATCGGCCTGCACCAGGATCGCCTCGGCACCCTTGGCCTTCACGGCGGCGAAGGTCTCGACGGCTTCCTTCTTGCTCTTGGTGTAGTTGATGACGAGGTGCCAGCCGCGTCCTGCCAGATCGACCGCGCACTCCGCACCCAGCCCCGTCGCCGAGCCCGTCACGATCGCCACTTTGCCCGATGTCG
>JABCYT010000495.1 GCA_013290035.1 Alphaproteobacteria bacterium | reverse complement strand
GGGCGCCGGCCTATTGGTCGGCGCCATGACACGGCCCGCTCGCGCCCAGCAAATAGCCGCCGCCACCACGCCCAAGTTCCGGGTGCAGCCGCTCAGCTTCAATCCCGAGAAGATCAACGGCCTGTCGGCCAAGGCGATCACCGCTCATCACGACGACCACTATGCGGCTGCCGTGAACCGTCTCAATGCCTTGAGCGAACAGCTCGCCAAGCTCGACTTCGCCGAGACACCGGCCTCCACGATCAGCGAGCTCAAGCGCGAGCAGCATAGCGTCTACAACTCGACGATCTTGCACGAGCTCTATTTCGAGAGCCTGGGCGAGGCGCCGACCCGGCCCTCGGGCGTGTTCGCCGAGGCGTTGGCGCGCGACTTCGGCAGTCTCGATCGCTGGCGCGCGGAGTTCGCCGCCACCGGCAAGGCGCTGGCCGGCGGTTCAGGCTGGGTGATCCTGGCCTATGCGCCGCGCGATCGGCGACTGTTCAATCATTGCTGCGCGGACGACGGCATGGCGCCGGCTGGCGGCGTGCCGTTGCTGGCGCTCGACATGGACAAGCACGCTTACACGTCGGACTACGGCGTCGAGGTCGGCAAATATGTCGACAGCTTCATGCCGACGATCCGCTGGACGACGCCCGAGCGGCTGTATCGCGAGGCTATTCGCGTCTGACGCTAGGCGCCCGGCTGGGCGCGACGGGATTCTTCCTCGGCCTTGGCTTCGATCGCTTCCATGTCGTCGTCGCTCAGGCCGAAATGATGGCCGATCTCGTGGATCAGCACGTGGCGCACGATGTGCGGCAGGTCCTCGCCTGATTCGCACCAGTAGTCGAGGATCGGGCGGCGGTAGAGGAAGATGCGGTCGATGTCGTTGGCGACGTGGCCCGCGCCGCGCTCCATCATCGACACGCCCTGATAAAGTCCCAGCAGGTCGAACGGGGTGTCGAGCTCCATTTCCCTCTCGACCTCGTCGGACGGGAAGTCGTCGATCTGGATGCGGACGTTGCCGACGTGCCGGCGGAACTCCTCGGGAATCGTGGCCAGCGCCTCGGCGGCAATGGCCTCGAAATCCTCCTGGGTGGGCGCCGTGCTGAAGCAGGGCGTGCGCCGCGGATTGGTGAAGACCGGCATGACTCCCCCATATAGGACGATGGCGCTTACGCCAAGAGGCGGAAGTGGACGAATCTTTGCCGAATTTTTCTTGCCGGTTGGCGCGGGATTCGCATGGTCGCGTTCCGGATCGATCCCCTCTAATCTCGCCTCGGCACCATGCTCCAATTTCTCGTCCGCCGCCTGATCGTGGCCGTGCTCGTGGCGGCCACCGTAATGACACTGGCCTTCATCTTGACGCGCCTGTCCGGTGACCTTGCGATTTCCATCGCCGGACCCAACGCCACCCAGGCCGACGTCGAGGCCGTGCGCAAGGCCTACGGACTCGACCAGCCGCTGGTCACCCAGTTCTTCAATTGGGTCGGCAACGCCCTCTCGGGCGACTTGGGCGACAGCTACTTCTTCAAGGCCCGCGTCTCTTCGCTGATCGCCGAACGCATGCCGGTGACGCTCACGCTCGGCCTCACGGGGCTGGTGATCGCGCTCGTGGTGTCGCTGCCGCTCGGCATCCTGGCGGCGGTGCGCGAGAACACAGGCTTCGATCGCGCCGTGCAGCTGGTGACGCTGCTCGGCCAGGCCATGCCGTCCTTCTGGCTGGGGCTGCTTCTGATGATCACGTTCGGTCTGCAGCTCGGCTGGTTGCCGATTTCGGGTACCGGCTCGTGGGAGCACTACGTGATGCCGGGTATCGTGCTCGCCTTCTCGGCCATACCCGCCCTCACCCGGCTGACCCGTGCCGGCATGATCCAGGCCATGGGCTCGGACTATATAAGGACGGCGCGGGCCAAGGGCCTGTCGCGCGCCTCCATCCTGCTGAAGCATGCGCTGCGCAATGCCGCCATCCCGGTGGTGGCGATCGCCGCCGTCCAGCTCGGCTTCATGCTGGGCGGCTCGATCGTGATCGAGCAGGTCTTCGCCCTGCACGGCGTCGGTTTCCTCGCCTGGGAGAGCATCGGCAAGAACGACTTCCCGGTGGTCCAGGCGGTCGTCCTGGTGCTGGCGGTGATCTATGTCGCGCTCACCATGCTGGCCGACCTGATGAACGCCGTGCTTGATCCCCGGCTGCGCGGTCCATGAGCGTCACTGCCGTCACGGCCGGCCCCAAGCGCGGCTGGCGGAGCATCAGCACCTGGATCGGCGCGCTGATCGTGGGTGTGGCCGCGATCTGCGCCGTCTTCGCGCCGCTCCTGGTGCCGCACGATCCCTTCGCCCAGGATCTCGGCCGGCGCCTGCTGGTGCCGTTCTGGATGGAGGGCAGCAACCCCGACTACATACTCGGCACCGATCAGCTGGGCCGCGACTATCTCTCGCGCCTGATCTGGGGCTGCCGCATCTCCATGCTGATCGGCGTCACGGTGACCATCGTGTCGGCGCTGATCGGCATCACGCTCGGCGTGCTGGGCGGCTTTCTCGGCGGCCGGGTCGACGACGCGGTGCTGTTCGCCATCACCACGCGGCTCTCCATCCCCGTCGTCCTGGTGGCGCTGGCGGTGGTCGGCCTGCTCGGCAGCTCGGTGACGCTGCTCGTGCTGACCCTCGGCCTGCTGCTGTGGGACCGCTTCGCCGTGGTGGCGCGCTCGACCACCATGCAGGTGCGCAATCTCGACTTCGTCGCCGCCGCCTGGTGCGCCGGCTGCTCGCGCTTTCGCATCCTCAGTCATGAAGTGCTGCCCAATATCGCCAGCCACCTCGTGGTCGTGGCGACGCTCGAGATCGCGCTCGCCATCCTGCTCGAAGCCACCCTCTCCTTTCTCGGGCTGGGCGTGCCGCCGCCGCTGCCGTCGTGGGGCCTGATGATCGCCGAGGCCAAGGACTACATGTTCTTCAGCCCCTGGGTGATCGTGATCCCCGGCGTGGCGTTGTTCGTGCTCGTGCTGGGCGTCAACCTTTTGGGCGACGGCCTGCGTGACCTGTTTGGGGCGAGGACCGATCCGTGAGCGCGCTGCTGGAGATCGAGCAGCTCGAAGTGAGCTTCGGCGGCCGCACCGCGGCGGTACGCGGCGCCTCGCTCACCGTCGAACGCGGCGAGACCCACTGCCTGGTGGGCGAATCCGGCTGCGGCAAGTCGGTGACGGCGCTGTCGGTGATGAACCTCCTGGCGCGGGGCGCCCGCCGCCGGGCCAGGCGGCTCGCCTTCGAAGGCCGGGACCTGCAAGGCCTCTCCGACCAGGGCATGGCGGGTCTGCGCGGCGACGCCATGGCCATGATCTTCCAGGAGCCGATGACCAGCCTCAATCCCGCCTACACGGTGGGCTCGCAGATGACCGAGGTGCTGCGCCGTCATAGGCGCACCAGCCAGAAGGCCGCCACCGATCGCGCGGCCGATCTGCTGGCCCGCGTCGGCATCACCGCGCCGGGCCTGCGGCTCGGCCAATTCCCGCACCAGCTCTCGGGCGGCCTGCGCCAGCGGGTGATGATCGCCATGGCGCTGATGTGCGAACCCAAGCTGCTGATCGCCGACGAGCCGACCACGGCGCTCGACGTCACGGTGCAGGCTCAGATCCTGCGCCTGCTCGCCCAGCTCCAGCGCGATCTCGGCCTCGGCATGCTCCTGATCACCCACGATCTCGGCATCGTCGCCCGGGTCGCCCATCGCGTCTCGGTCATGTACGCCGGCGAAGTGGTCGAAAGGGCTGCGACCGCCGAACTGTTCGCTAATCCCAAGCATCCCTACACCCAGGGGCTGCTGCGCTGCGTGCCGGTGCCGGGCAAGACACGGCGCGACGAGCCGCTCGGTTCCATTCCGGGCACCGTGCCGCGCATCGGCCCGGGCTTCGAAGGCTGCGCCTT
>JABCYT010000494.1 GCA_013290035.1 Alphaproteobacteria bacterium | reverse complement strand
GGTGCAGTAGGGGTTGGTGGTGAAGCGCGGCTCGGCGCCGCCGAACGGCGCCACCAGCGACTTGTGGCCGTGCACGTTCACCCAGTGCGTGCTCACCATGCCGGCGCGCGCGCACTGCTCGCCCCAATGGCCGATGCGGCCGATGTGATGGGCGTTGGTGAGGCCGACGACGCAGACGCCGTGCTTTTTGGCGCGGTCGATGCCGATATCCATGGCCTCCTTGGCGACGACCTGGCCATAGCCCGCGCCGCCATCGATCACGATGACCGCACCATTATCGCGCGCAATCTTTGCATGATGGTTACGGACGCAGGCGCCGGTTGTGGTGTTCTGGATGTAATGCGGGATCATGCCGACCCCGTGGCTGTCGTGGCCGAACAGGTTGGCTAGCACCAGATGGTCGGCGACCAGGCGGGCCTCCTCGTCCGAGCTGCCGTCGGCGCGGCAGATCGCCATGGCGAAGGCGTGCAGACGATCGGGCTTTACACGTACTTCGCCCACCGCGCTCTGCCCCTCGGCCATGCCGCGTCCCCCCGGTTTTCCTGTTTCGGCGCGCAAGGTTCCCCGTCACCGGGGCCCTGTCAACGGCCAAGCGCCGGCAGCCCGACTGTAACGAAAAGTCGCCCTATTTTCGGCCTCCTTGGGCGACAAGACGGGCCCGCGGGGACCATGGTAGACCGTGGTTCCGCGCGGGTTTGCGAGGACAACAAAGAACGAAATGCCCTATTTCCCCCGCCTGGCCTGGCTCCTGCTGCTGCTCCTGGGCGCCGGCGCGGCGTTCGGCCAGCCCGCGACGCCGCCGCAGCGGCCGTTCGCCCAGCTGATCGACGTCTGGACGCGCCAGCTCGACCGGGTCGCCACGCGGGCCGAGCAGGCCAACCTGCTGCCGGTCGAGATCGATGCCCTGCGCGAGCAGGTGGCCGACGTGCGCGCCGCGGCGAGCGCCGCCGCCGCCATCGCCCGCAACGACCTCGCTGACACCAAGAAGCTTCTGGCACCGCTCGAAGTCAAGCCGGGCAGCGACGCGACGCCGGAAACCGACGCGGTGAAGGCCGATCGCATCCGGCTGTCGGACCTGGCGGCGGTCAGCGAAAGCCAGGTCAAGCAGTGCGAAGTGATCATCGCCCGCGCCGACCAGCTGACCGAGCGGCTGACCAAGCTGCGCGGCCAGGTCATGCTCGACGCCCTGCTGCACCGGGATGTCTCGCCGCTGTCGCCCGACGTGTGGCGCCAGCTCGGGCCGCAGTTCAAGACGGCGGTCCAGACGCTCTCCGCCGCGGCAGCGGCATGGGGCCACGAGGGCCTGAGCGCGCTGGGTTCGGGCGGCCAGGACCTCACGTCGCTCGGCGTCTGGGCGGTCGTGACCGTGCTGCTGTGGTGGCTGGGGCGCTTCCTGAGCCGGCGCTTCGGGCGCGGCGATGCGGCCGAACCGGGCCAGCGCGACCGTACCATCGCCGCCGCGGTCGACGGCGTCGGCCTGGTGCTGGTGCCCATCCTTGCCGTCCTGCTGGTCGGCAAGCTCCTGGCCGCGACGGCGCCGCCGCCGCCGATCGACGCGCTGGTGCCGGAACTCGTGGTCCGCGTGATCACCTTCCTGCTGGTGGTCGGTCTCACCGCCACGGCGCTGTCGCCGCGCCGGCCGGCCTGGCGGGTGCTGCCGTTCTCGACCGAGAGCGCCCACCTGCTGTCTCTGGCGGTGCGCCGACTGATGGCGATCGGCCTCGCCGTCGAGTTCGTCTATCTCGTCCTGACGCGCGGCGCCGGCGATCGCACGGCGCTCGCCGCGGTCGGCGCCTTGATTCTCGCCGCCGTCGTCGGCCTGCTCACCCTGCCGGCGCTCAGCAACCGCGCCTGGCACGCGGCGCCTCGCGAGGGCGCGGGCACCGACCGGCCGCGCATGATCGGCGGCACCTGGTGGTCGATCGTGCGGCTGCTGCTGAGCGTTGCGGTGCTGTCGGCCATCCTCTTCGCGCTGCTGGGCTACGCTGCCCTGGCCGCCCACCTGCACAACGCGATCTTCACCACGTCGCTGCTGATCGCCATCGTGGTGCTGGCGCATCGCCTGGTCGGCGATCTTCTCGAGGAGGCCGCCGCGCCCGACACGCCGCCCGGCCGGTGGGTGCGCCACCGGCTCGGCCTCGCCCCCGACTCGACCCTGCGCGGCCAGCACCTGCTGATGCTGGTGGTCGACCTGTTCCTGCTCCTGCTGCTGGCGGTCGGCATTCCGGCGGCGTGGAGCGTCGACACCGACGCCATCCTGGAAGGCGCGGGCCAGCTGATGCGCGGCGTGAAGGTCGGCAATGTCACCATCTCGCTGGGCAATGTCGGCATGGCGCTCCTGGCCTTCGCGAT
Source organism: Alphaproteobacteria bacterium (assembly GCA_013290035.1). Lineage (GTDB taxonomy): Bacteria > Pseudomonadota > Alphaproteobacteria > Reyranellales > Reyranellaceae > Reyranella. The sequence continues at coordinate 1,546 of JABCYT010000494.1, read as the reverse complement.
CTGCATCGTGATCGCCCGCGTGGTGCGCACCGTGGTGCGCGACCGCGTGCTGCCGACCGTCGACGCGCCGCTGCCGCTGCGCCAATCGATCGACGCCGGCCTCAACTATGTCGGCGTGATCCTGGCGCTGGTGATCGGCATCGGCGTGCTGGGCGTCGACTTCACCAACCTCGCCATCGTGCTGGGCGCGCTCTCGGTCGGCATTGGCCTCGGCCTGCAGAACATCGCCAACAACGTGATCTCGGGCGTCATCCTGCTGGTCGAGCGGCCGATCAAGGCGGGCGACTGGGTAAGCGTGGCGGGCCACGAAGGCTTCGTCCGGCGCATCAACATCCGCGCCACCGAGATGGAGACCTTCCAGCGCACCCACGTCATCATGCCCAACAGCATGTTCCTGCAGAATCCGGTGGTGAACCGCACCTATGCCGACACGTCGAGCCGGGTCGAGATCAAGCTCACGGTCGCGCTGTCGACCGACGTGGCGATGATGGAAGCCGTGCTGCGCGAGGCGGCGCTCGGTCATCCGCGCGTGCTGCGCGTGCCCGCGCCGATCGTGCGCTTCGAGCGCATCACGCCCGCCGGACTCGACTTCGAGCTGTTCGTGTTCGTGAGCCGCCTGGAAGACCGCCTGGTCGTCACCAACGATCTCAACCAGGCGATCCTGGCCAAGATGATCGAGAGCGGGATCCTCGATCCCAAGCCGGTTCCCACCTTCAAGCTGCACGGCATCGAGACGCCACCCGGTGCTGCCGCGGCCTCGTCCAAGGACGGCGATGCCGCCGCGCCGCCGTAGGGGCGAGGCGCCGCGCCGGCGCTGGCCGCTCTACCTGCTGTTCGCCGCCGGCGTCTTGGCCGGCGTGGCGCTGTGGGCCTATGCGCCCAGCCTGCCGGCGCAGACGCTGATCGCGCGCTATGCCAACAACCGTTCGAAGTTCATCGATGTCGGCGGCGTGCGCGCCCATGTGCGCGACCAGGGCAATCCCGACGGCATCCCGCTGGTGCTGATCCACGGCTCGAACGGCTCGCTGCACGAATGGGAAGGCTGGGCGCGCGAGCTCGGCGCGCAGGCGCGGCTGATCTCGGTCGACCTGCCCGGTCACGGCCTCACCGGCGCCTGGCCGCGCGACGAATATACCGTCGAGGCCTATGCCGATTTCATCGAGGTGCTGGTCGACACGCTCAATCTCGACCGCTTCGCGCTGGCCGGCCATTCACTGGGCGGTGCCGTGGCCTGGACCTTCGCCGCGACGCGGCCCGACCGGGTGAGCCAGCTGATCCTGGTCGACTCGGCGGGCTACCCGCGCGACGGCGGCGAGACGCCCTGGCCGACGCGGCTCGCCCGCCTGCCGGTGGTGGGCGACATCGGCATCTACTTCAAGCCCGAGAGCGTGGTGCGGCGCTCGCTCGCCGACGAGTACGGCGACCCGGCGATGGTGACGGCCGAGCGGGTCAGGCGCACCGCCGAGCTGCAGCGCTTTCCCGGCAACCGCGAGGCCACCCTGCAACGGGCGCGGACGCAGGAACCGCTCGATCCGACGCCGCTCAA
>JABCYT010000493.1 GCA_013290035.1 Alphaproteobacteria bacterium | reverse complement strand
TGGCGGGAACCGCGGGGTTCGCGGCGGGGGCCAACGGCGCGGGAATGGAGGAAAGCGCCGCCAGCACGTCGGCCTTGGTGGCGCGGCCGTCCTTGCCGGTGGGCTGGATCGCCGAGGCCGCCACGCCCGTCTCCTCGACGAGCTTGCGCGCGGCCGGACCGGACGCCGCGATGTTGGCGCCGGCGGCAACGGGCGTGGCAGCCGCGACCGGCGGCGGCGCGGCGGCCGGCGCGGGCGCGGGCGCGGGTGCCGGGGCGGGCTTCGGCGGGGCTGGTGCGGCAGCCGGCGGCGCGGCGGCGACGGCAGGCTTGGCGGCGGCGCCCGCGGCGCCGCCCTCGATGTGGCAGAGCACGCCGCCCACCTGAACGGTGGTGCCTTCGGCCACCGCGAGGTCGACGATGGTGCCGGCCACCGAGGCGTTCACCTCGACGGTCACCTTGTCGGTCTCGAGCTCGCACAACGGCTGGTCGATCGTCACCGCGTCGCCCGCCTTCACCAGCCACTTGGCGACGGTCGCCTCGGTGACCGATTCACCCAATGCGGGGACCTTGATCTCGACGGCCATGACTAACTCCTCCTTGGTGCCGCCCGCCCGACCTCAGCCCAGCGTCAGCGCGCGGTCGACCAGGTCGGCCTGTTCCTTGACATGGGTGCGCGCCGAGCCGGTCGCCGGCGACGCCGATTCCGGCCGGCCGATATAGATCGGCCGCGCGTTGGTGCCCGACAGCGCCCGCTCGATGCGGCGGTCGACGAAGGCCCAGGCGCCCATGTTCTCGGGCTCCTCCTGGCACCACACCACTTCGGCGTTGGGGTATTGCGACAGCCGCACGCCCAGTCGGCTGAACGGGAAGGGATAGAGCTGCTCGATGCGCAGGATGGCGATGTCGTCGATCTTGCGCTTGCGGCGCTCGGCCACGAGGTCGAAATAGACCTTGCCCGAGCACAGGATGACCCGCCGCACCTTGATGTCATCGGTGAGCGGGTCGGTCTCGGCCAGGATGCGCTTGAACGAGGTGCCCGGCCCGAAATCGGCCAGCGTCGAGACGCAGTCCTTGTGGCGCAGCAGCGACTTGGGCGTCATCACCACCAAGGGCTTGCGGAAAGAGCGGCGCACCTGGCGGCGCAGCGCGTGGAAATAGTTGGCGGGCGTCGTCGGCACGACCACCTGCCAGTTGTCCTCGGCCGAGAGCTGCAGGTAGCGCTCGAGCCGGGCCGAGCTGTGCTCAGGTCCCTGCCCTTCGTAGCCGTGCGGCAGCAGCATCACCAGGCCGTCCATGCGCAGCCACTTGCTCTCGCCCGAGCAGATGAACTGGTCGATGATGACCTGCGCGCCGTTGGCGAAGTCGCCGAATTGCGCCTCCCACAGCACCAGCGCGTTGGGCTCGGCCGACGAATAGCCGTACTCGAAGCCCAGCACGCCCGCCTCGTTCAGCGGGCTGTCGATGACCTCGAAACGCGCCTGCTCGGCCGCCACGTGGTTCAGCGGGATGTACTTGGTCTCGGTGGTCTGGTCGACCAGCACCGAATGACGCTGCGAGAAGGTGCCGCGGCCGGAATCCTGGCCGCTCAGCCGCACCGGCGTGCCCTCGGCGAGCAACGTGCCCCAGGCCAGCGCCTCGCCGGTCGCCCAGTCGATGTCGCGACCGGTGTCGATGGTCTTGCGCTTCTCCTGGAGCTGGCGCGCGATCTTGCGATTGAGGTCGAAGTTCTTGGGCACTTCCGAGATGGCGTGCCCGACCGCCAGGAGCTGCTCGGTGTCGACGGCCGTGGCGCCCTTGCGATCCTCCTCGCCCGGCGCAACGGTCATCCCGGCCCAGCGGCCCTCCAGCCAGTCGGCCTTGTTGGGTTTGTACTGGTTCGCCGCCTCGAGCGCCTTGTCGAGCTTCTCGCGCAGTGCCGCGTCGAGGGCTGCCACTTCGGCCGCGGTGACGAAGCCTTCGGCCTCGAGACGCGCGGCATAGACCTCCTTCACCGTCTTGTGGCCGGCGATCTCCTTGTACATCAGCGGCTGGGTGAACATGGGCTCGTCCGACTCGTTGTGGCCGTGCCGGCGGTAGCAGAACATGTCGATGACGATGTCGCGCTTGAAGTGCTGACGGTACTCGGTGGCGATGCGCGAGACATGAACCACGGCCTCGGGATCGTCGCCGTTCACGTGCAGGATCGGCGCCTGCACGATCTTGGCGATCTCCGTGCAGTACGGGCCGGAGCGCGAGTAGGTCGGCAGGGTCGTGAAGCCGATCTGGTTGTTGACCACGAAATGAATGGTGCCGCCGATGCGGTAGCCGCCGAGATCGCTGAGATCGAGGCTCTCGGCGACCAGTCCCTGGCCGGCGAAGGCCGCGTCGCCATGCATCAGGATCGCCATCACCTGGCTGCGCTCGGTGTCGCCGCGCTGGTCCTGCTTGGCGCGCGCCTTGCCCAGCACCACGGGATTGACCGCTTCGAGATGCGAGGGGTTGGGTGCCAGCGAGACGTGGATGGTCGTGCCGTCGAACTCGCGGTCGGCCGAGGCGCCAAGATGGTATTTCACGTCGCCCGAGCCGCGCATCTCCTCGGGCTGCGAGGAGCGGCCCTGGAATTCGGAGAACAGCGCCATGTAACTCTTGTGCAGGACATGCACGAGGGTGTTCAGGCGGCCGCGATGGGGCATGCCGATCACCACGTCGCGGATGCCGAGCTGGCCGCCGCGCTTCAGGATCTGCTCGATGCCGGGGATCATCGATTCGCCGCCATCCAGGCCGAACCGCTTGGTACCGACGAACTTGACGCCGAGATAGCGCTCCAGCCCTTCCGCCTCGACGACCCTCTCCAGGATCATGCGGCGACCTTCGGGGGTGAACTCGGTGCGGTTCTCGACGTGCTCGATGCGCTCCTGGATCCACGCCTTCTGGTCGGGATCGGAGATGTGCATGTACTCCACGCCGATCTTGCCGCAATAGGTCTTGCGCAAGCGGTCCCAGATCTGGCGCAGGGTCGCCGATTCGCCCAGGCCCAGCGAGCCGAAGATCAGGATCGGACGGTCCCAGTCGCCGTCACCGAAGCCGTAGGTCGCAGGATCGAGCTCGCGATGCCGCGCCTGGCGGACCAGACCCAGGGGATCGAGGTCGGCTTCGAGATGGCCGCGGATACGATAGGAGCGGATCAACAGGAATGCCCGCGACGTGTCGAGGGCGGCGGCGCGGATCTCGTCCTCGGTCTTGTTGGCGATAGCGGCAGGAAGAGCGGCGCCGTTGCCCTTCACGTTGCGGTTGGCGGGCGACGGCAGGCTGTCGACATCGAGGGCGCCGATGACATGCGCACCGTTGGGCGCCCACGAAGCGCCCCGCATCTCAGCCAGCACGTCGCTCTTATGCTCGCCGAGCGCCTCGAAGAACGTGCGCCATTCGGCGTCGACGGCGTTGGGATCGCCGAGATAACGCTCGTAGAGCTCTTCGATGAACGGCGCATTGGCACCGAACAGGAACGATGTCTGCTCCGCTCTCATTTGCCTGTCTCCTCTTGCTCCTCTCCCCGCTAGGGGGAGAGGGCGGGTGAGGGGGTTGCGCACGGCTTTCGAGGCCCCTCACCGGGTCTCCCCCCTAGCGGGAGAGAGGAACGTGATATGGGTCAGCCCTTCATCGCCTTAAGCATTTCCTCGCCCAGTGCGGCGGGAGAATCCGCGACCCTGATGCCCGCCGATCGCATGGCATGGACCTTGAACTCGGCAGTGTCCTGGCCACCCGAGATCACGGCCCCGGCATGGCCCATGCGACGACCCGGCGGGGCGGTGCGGCCAGCGATGAAACCGACCACCGGCTTCCTGGTCTTCGATGCCTTGAGGAACTCCGCGCCCTTGACCTCGGCGTCGCCGCCGATCTCGCCGATCATGACGATGCCCTGGGTCTCGGGGTCGGCCACCAGCATCTCCAGGCATTCGA
>JABCYT010000492.1 GCA_013290035.1 Alphaproteobacteria bacterium | reverse complement strand
CGCCGATCTCAAGCAGCGCAAGACTGACGACCGCATCGTCGTCTTCACGCATCGGCGGCTGTTCGACCTCAAGCCGGATTGGGACTGGACGACCGCCGACGGCGCCAAGGCCATCGAGCTCCTGATGCCTTACACAAACGTCGTGGTGTTCCACGGCCACATCCACCAGGACAACCACCACATGACGGGCCATATCGCCCATCATGCCGCCATGCCGGGTCTCGGCACGCGCGACGTCAACGTGGCCGACAAGGTGAGCTTCGTCGAATTGCCGGTAACCAAGGGCTGACAACATGCGTCGCAGAGTAATGGTCGCGCTGCTGTTCGGCAGCGCGGTGGGAGGAGCCGCGTGCCTTGCCGCGGAGACTCCGGCCGAGATCCGCATCAGCGCGAAGAAGTTCGAGTATCACCCCAACAAGGTCACGGCCAAGCTCGGCCAGCCGGTGGTCTTCGTGGTGACCTCCGAAGACCGCATCCACGGCTTCAAGATGCCCGACTTCGGCCTGCGCACCAACATCGTGCCCGGCCAGGAGACTCGCGTGACCCTGACGCCCGACAAGGCCGGCAGCTTCACGTTCTTCTGCGATGTCTTCTGCGGCGACGGCCACGAGGACATGGAAGGCACGCTCGTGGTCGCGGCCTGAACCCAGGCTATTTGCGGAGCGAGCCCAGGATACCACGCAAGATCGATGGGCCCTCTTTCTTGAGGAACCTGGTGCCTTCGCGGACTGCCGCCGTGCCGAGCGAACGGCCCATGGACTTCATCGTCGCCTCAAGAACGCTGTCGCCGTGGGGCGCCGGCGGCTTGGGTGCCGACGTCCTGGGAGACGGCCCCTTGGGAGCAGACGCGGGTGGCGGCGGCGGCTCGGCCTCGCGCAGCCGGGGCCGCGGCTTGGCCGGCTCGGCGGGTTCGGTTTGCGGCATCCGCGACCGTCCCCACGGGCCCGACGATTGAGGAGCATCAGTGCTCGGCGCCGGCGCAGCGTCGTACTGGCCGCGAGGGCCAGGGCTCGCGGCCGGCGCGTCGGCGTGTTTCACCTGACCGCCGTTCGCCCGCCCGGTCAGCACCTCGTAAGCCGATTCGCGATCGACCGTGCGCTCGTACTTGCCGGCGAGCGGACTGGCCTTCACCACGGCGGCGCGTTCGGCGTCCGAGACCGCGCCGATGCGACCGCGCGGCGGGGCAATGAAGCAGCGCTCGACCGGCTCAGGCACGCCCTTGGCGTCGAGGAAGGAGAGCAGCGCCTCGCCCACGCCCAGCTCGACGATGGCGGTCGCGGCGCTGAACTTCTTGTTCGGCCGGAAGGTGTCGGCCGCGGTTTTCACGGCCTTCTGGTCCTTGGGCGTGAAGGCGCGCAACGCGTGCTGCACCCGGTTGCTGAGCTGGCCCAGCACCGCCTCCGGGATGTCGAGCGGGCTCTGGGTGATGAAGTAGACGCCGACACCCTTGGAGCGGATAAGCCGAACCACCTGCTCGATCTTGTCGAGCAGCGCCTTGGGGGCGTCGTCGAAGAGGAGATGCGCCTCGTCGAAGAAGAACACGAATTTCGGCCGCTCGAGGTCGCCGACTTCGGGCATGACCTGGAACAGCTCCGACAGGAGCCACAGCAGAAAAGTGCTGTAGAGCCGCGGACTCTGCATCAACTTGTCGGCGGCCAGCACATTGACGTAGCCCGCGCCCGAGGCATCGCGGCCGATCATGTCTTTGAGATCGAGCGCCGGCTCGCCAAAGAAGCGCTCGCCACCCTGTTGCTGCAGGGTCAGCAAGGCGCGCTGGATGGTGCCGATGCTCTGCTTGCCGACATTGCCGTACTTGGTGGTGAGCGTGCCGGCATTCTCCGCCGTCCATTGCAGCACGCTCTGCAGGTCCTTGAAATCGAGCAGCAGCAGGCCCTGCTCGTCGGCGACCTTGAAGACGATGTTCAGGACGCCTTCCTGGGTGTCGTTGAGCTGCAGCAGGCGGGCCATCAGCACCGGACCGATCTCGCTCACCGTCGTGCGCACCGGATGACCTTTGTCGCCGAACAAATCCCAATAGATCGTCGGAAAGGCGCGGCCCTTGTAACCGTCGATCTTGAGCTGCTTGGCTCGCTCGACGGCGTGCGGGTTGTCGGCGCCCGGCTGGCTCACCCCTGACAGGTCGCCTTTGACGTCGGCCATGAAGACCGGCACGCCGTAGGTCGAGAAGCCTTCGGCGATCGTCTGCAAGGTCACGGTCTTGCCGGTGCCGGTTGCACCGGCGATCAGGCCGTGCCGGTTGGCATATTTCAGGAGGAGAAACTGGTCGGCGTCGCTCGCTCCCACGAAGATCGCGGTATCGTCGCTCATGCAGTCTCCTTCGGTCGCACAATCGACTTTAGCCAAAGATGCGGAGCCATAGTAGGCTGGCAATCATGACCCTGCCCCGTCTTGCTTTGTCCGTCATCGGCGATGAAATAGGCCCGTCGCTCGAAGAAATGATCTCCTTTGCCCACGAACATGGGCTGAAGCGCCTCGACATGCGCACCGTCGGCGGCCGCAACCTGCTCGGCATGCCGAAGGAGGAAATCATCAAGATCAGCCGGACGCTGGAAAAGGCCGGCCTGACCGTGCCGACCTTCGTATCGCCCCTGTTCAAGTGGCCGGCGGCGGGCAAGTCGGCGGCGGCCGGCAAGGTCGATTTCGCCTTCGATCCCAAGCAGTGCCCGGCCGCGAATATCATCGACCACGCCATCGAGATCGCGGTCATCCTGGGCGCGCCGCACATGCGGATCTTCAGTTACCTGCGGCACCACCGCTTCCGGCCGACCGACCTTACCGGCAGCGAGGATTTCACCAAGCTCATGGGCCTCGCCGGCCACTACGACATTTCCATCCAGCTCGAGAACGAACCGGTCTGCAACATCGGCAACGTCGCCGAACTCCGCGCCTTCTTCGACCCGAAGGAAGATGCGCCCGCGGAGGAGGGATTGGAAGAGGACGTGGCGATGCACGGGACGGGCGGGGATCTCATGGAAGAGGCGAAGGTGGAGGTAGAGGCGGAGGTCGAGGAAGAAGTGATCGATCCCCGGGACAAGGACAGGGAAGTCGTCATCTATCTCCGGCCGCTCGTCGACATCGCCAACGCCTGGGCGACCGGCGAACGGCCGGGCGACGACGATATCGCCGCGCTTGCCCCGCTGGTCACGGCGATCCACCTCAAGGACCGCAACCTGACGGCCAATCGCACCGTGCCGCTGGGCGACGGCGACGTCCCGTGGCCGACCGAGCTCAAGCGCCTGCTGGGCGGCGTCAAGGCCAGCGAAGTGCTGGCCAGCATCGAGACGCATTGCCCGCAGGACGGCCGCAACGCGACGGCGCGCTCGATCGCGGGCCTGCGCCGTATCGCCGCCGAGATCGGCGTGGAGATCGTCTAGAGGCCGACGATGCGGACCTTTGCGTTTGTAACCGTCGACGTCTTCACCGATCGGCGCTTCGGCGGCAACCCGCTAGCGGTGTTCCCGGACGCAAGCGGCCTGTCCGACGGTGAAATGCAGTCTCTCGCCGCGGAGTTCAATCTCAGCGAGACGACCTTCGTCGTTCCGCCCGAAGATCCTGCGAACACCGCCCGGGTCCGCATCTTCAATCGCGCCAACGAGATGCCGTTCGCCGGCCATCCCAATGTCGGCACCGGCTGGGTGCTGGCGGGGCTCGGTCGCGACCGCGACGGCGTGCTGCGCTTCGAGGAAATCGCCGGCCTGGTCGAAGTCGACGTCGAACGCGAAGGGAAGGAGACACGCGCCGTCACCATCGCGGCCCCTCAGCCGCTGACGCTCGGCGCCGAAATGCCCGTCGATCTGGTGGCGGGCTGTACCGGTCTCAACCGCCACGACATCGTCGTGGCGGCGCACCGGCCCATCGTTGCCTCGGTCGGCAACTCCTTTTGCATAGCCGAAGTCGCGGTCGATGCCCTGT
>JABCYT010000491.1 GCA_013290035.1 Alphaproteobacteria bacterium | reverse complement strand
GCAGCACCGGCAGCACGTCGGCCAGCTGCCAGCGCGGCACGCCGACATCGAGCCTGAGCCCGGTGAAGAACGAGGTCTGCTCCTTGAAGGCTTGCAGCCATTCGTCGAAGGAGGACGGGCGGCCGCCGGTCGTTGCGCCGAAGGGGGGCTCGTTGGGGTTGGTCATGATGGGGGGCTGGCCATGATGAGCCGAATATAGGATGGTCCGCGCCCGCGATGAACGCCCTACCGGCACATTAATGGCTTCAACTTTCGACGAAATGCGCCGCATCCTGCGCGCGCTGCCGGGACCGGACCTGGCAGCCAGGACCGAGGTGGTGCGCCGCCAGGCCGAGCTCACCAAGCCGCCGGGCGCGCTCGGCCGGCTGGAGGAGATCGCCGAATGGCTGGCCGCCTGGCAGGGTCGCGCCAGCCCGCGGGTCGAGCATCCGCGCATCGCGGTGTTCGCCGGCACCCATGGCGTGGCGGCGCGCGGCGTCTCGGCCTATCCGCCGGAAGTCACCGGACAGATGGTGAAGAACTTCCTGGCCGGCGGGGCGGCCATCAACCAGCTCGCCGCGGCGATCGACGCCGATCTGCGCATCTACGAACTCGACCTCGCCCATCCGACCCTCGACTTCACGCAGGGGCCGGCGATGAGCGAAGCCCGCGCGGCCAGCGCCATGGCCTACGGCATGATGGCAGCCGAGCCCGGCATCGACGTGCTCTGCCTGGGCGAAATGGGCATCGCCAACACCACGACGGCGGCCACGCTGTGCGCCGCCCTGTTCGGCGGCAGCGGCGCGGACTGGGCCGGACCCGGCACGGGCGTGACGGGTGCGGCCCTCACGCACAAGATCGCCGTCATCGACGAGGCGCTGGCGCAGCACAAGAAGGCGATCGCCACGCGCGATCCGCTCGTCCTGCTGGCCGCCGTGGGCGGCGAGGAACTGGCAGCCATCGCCGGCGCCGTAGTGGCCGCCCGCATGGGTCACATCCCCGTGCTGCTCGACGGCTACGCCTGCACCGCGGCGGCTTCCGTTCTCCATGCCGTCGACCGCCGCGCCCTCGATCACTGCCTGGTCGCCCACCGCTCGGCCGAACCGGGCCATGCGCGGCTGCTGCAGGCGATCGGCCAGCGGCCGCTGCTCGACATGGACATGCGGCTGGGCGAGGCCTCGGCCGCGGCGCTGGCCGTGCCGCTCCTCAAAGCCGCCGCCGCCTGCCACAACGGCATGGCGACCTTCGCGCAGGCCGGCGTGAGCGCCAAGGATGCCTAGGCGATCGAAGGCCAAGTCGAACGCGCCGGGCAGCAAGAACGGCCGGCGCCCGCGGGTGAACGACCCCGAAGGCACCAGGCGCAACATCGTCGAGGTGGCGACGCGAGAATTCGCCCAGAAGGGCTACGGCGGCGCGCGGGTCGACGCCATCGCCGAGCGCACGCGCACCAGCAAGCGCATGATCTACTATTACTTCGGCGGCAAGGAAGGCCTCTATCTCGCCGTGCTCGAGGAGGCCTATTCGAGCATCCGTCGCACCGAGGCCACGCTCGATCTCGAGCGCCTGCCGCCGGAAAAGGCGCTCGGCACCCTGGTCGCCTTCACTTTCGACTACCAGAACGCCCATCCGGAGTTCGTGCGCCTGGTGATGAACGAGAACATCCTGGACGGCGTCCACATGGCGCGCTCGAAGACGATCGGCCGGCTGAACAACGTCGTGATCGACGTGCTGCACGACCTGCTGGCGCGCGGGCGGCGGGCCGGGGTGTTCCGGCGCGACCTCGACGCGCTCGAGGTGCACATGACGATCAGCGCGCTCTGCGTCTTCAACGTCGCCAACCGCGCCACCTTCTCGACCATCTTCAAGCGCGACATGGCCTCGCCCAAGGCGCTGGCGACACGGCGCGCCCAGGTCGTCGACATCGTGCTGAGCTATGTCAAGCGCTGACCGTCGACAACGACGGCGGCCACGTTGACAAACTAACCAGTTCGTACAATCGTCGGTCACGGCCGCGCAGACGGCCGCCGCTCTGAAGGGAACGCAGTGCAACGGGATATCCTCGTCGGCCTGATCGGCGCCAACATCCAGAAATCGCTGTCGCCGGCGCTGTTCGCGGATGCCTGCGCCGCCGCAGGGCGGCGCGGCTACTACCATCTCATGGATGTCGATGCGCTGGCAGGACGCGGCCTGCAGGACCTGTTGGCCGCAGCCCGCACGGCGGGCTTTGCCGGCGTGAACGTCACCTATCCGTTCAAGGAGGCCGTGCCGGCGCTGCTCGACGAGGTATCGGCCGACGCCCGGCAGATCGGCGCGGTCAACACCGTCACCATCGGCCGCGACGGCACGACCAAGGGCTACAATACCGACCGGATCGGCTTCCGCCGCAGCTTCGAGGAGAAATTCGGGCGCGACGCCGTCGCCGGCAAGACGGCCGTCCTGGTGGGCGCGGGCGGCGCCGGCCGGGCGGTGGCCTTCGCGCTATGCGATCTGGGCGTCGCCACCTTGCTGGTGAGCGACAAGAACGCGGCCCAGGCGACGGGCCTCGCAGCGGCGCTGGCGGCCCACTTCGGTCAGGGACGCTGCCGTGTCGAGAGCGATCCTGCGTCGGCCTTGACGACGGCCGCCGGCATGGTCAATGCCACGCCGGTCGGCATGACGGGCTTTCCCGGCCTGCCGATCGCCACCGATACGATCCAGGCCCATCACTGGGTGGCCGACGTCATCTACACGCCGCTCGAGACCGATCTCCTCAAGGCCGCTCGCGCCAAAGGGGCGCGGGTGACGGGTGGCGCCGGCATGTGCGTGCACCAGGCGGTCGAGGCCTTCCGGCTGTTCGCCGGCTTCACGCCCGATATCGCGCGCCTGCATGCGGCGTTCGCCAAGGCCGCGGTCCTGCGCGATCGCATGACCGAGCCAGCCGAATGAAGAGCGCGCCTACAACGTCGCGGACCGCGCAGTGAAAGGGTGCGGCCGCGACCGGCAGGTCTCAATTGCATGCGGCATCGGGTTAACTGAGTATTCACCGACAAACGCAAAGGGAAACGCCATGACCATCAAGACGAAGCTGTTGATCCCGCGCCGCAGGGCCTTGCTGGGCGCCGCCGGCCTCGCCGCCTTGCCGTTCGCCGCGCCGCACGTCGCGCGCGCCGCCGACCCAATCAAGATCGGCCTGCTGCTGGCCAAGACGGGCCAGATCGCCGGCCAGACCGAATACCTGGCGAACGGCTCGATGCTGGCGCTCGAGCAGCGCGGCGGCACGGTCATGGGCCAGCCGGCCGAACTCGTGTGGCTCGATGAGCCCAGCCCGCAGGGTGCGACGCAGAACATGCAGAAGCTGGTGCAGGAGAACAAGGTGTGCGCCGTGCTGGGCGGGGCGCTCTCGTCCAACGCGCTGGCCGAGGAGGCGAAGGCGGCGGAGCTCAAGATCCCGTTCGTCTGCGACAATGCCGCGGCGACCGACATCACCGGCAAGAACTGCAACCGCTACACCTTCCGGCTGAACACGCCGGTCGCGGTGCAATGCCGGATGCTGGCGCCGTACGCCCTGAACTACGGCAAGAAGTGGTATCACATCACGGCATCCTTCGCCTTCGGCCAGGACATCCTGAAGAGCTCGCGCGAGCTCCTGAAGGCGGCGGGCGGCACGGAAGTCGGCGTCGACGAGGTGCCGCTCAACACCGCCGATTTCAGCTCGTTCATCCTCAAGATCCGTCAGGCCAAGCCGGACGTGGTGGTGGGCGGCCTGTCGGCCGGCGACCTCACCACCTTCCTCAAGCAATGGAACGAGCTCGGCATGAAGGGCAAGATCCCGTTCGTCGAGATCGCGATCGGCGACACCGACATCTGGGGCGTCGGACCCGATGCCGCCAACGGCACCTTCACCAAGCTGTGGGACGCCTACAATCCCAACAACACGCCGGAGGAAAAGGCGTTTGCCGCGGCGTACCTCAAGAA
>JABCYT010000490.1 GCA_013290035.1 Alphaproteobacteria bacterium | reverse complement strand
CTGACCGCCAGGTCGTTGAGGCCGGCACGCAGCGCGCCCAGGAAGCGCGTGTCCGGCACCGGCTGCAGGACGGCGATGTCGACGAAGCGCCGCGCACCGGCGACCAGGTCGTGCACAGCCAGCAGCATGGCGTCGGAGTGCCCGAAGCACACCTTGCGCCTGCCAGACGCCGCGCCGGCGGCCGCCCACACCGTGCCGCAGGTCCCCCCGCCGGGGCAGTCGGCGTCACTGCTGCAAGACGGCAGCAGGATGTCGGGGTCACAGCTCTTGCAGTCCAGCGCATAGAAGGGCAGGTCGTCGGCGCGACGGCCCCAGCGCGTCGGGCTTTGTATCAGCCAGTCCGTCGGCAGCCTGTTGCCGCCGGTGAGATCGTAGGTGATGCCGGCGAAGGCGCCATTGGGGTCGCTCTTGGCGACCTCGCGTCGCAGCTGCTCGAGCAGGGGAACAGGCGAGTCTTCATCGGGAACAGTGATGCCGCGGTCGCGCACGAGATCGGTGATCTGCGTCGCCGAGGAAAGCGCGCTGTGATCGCGCTCGCCCTGCTCGCGAGAGACGACGGTGTTCGGCAGATCCCCGGTGCACGATGCGAGCAGACCGAGCAGGACAAGGCTGGCGAGCCGCCTGGGCCCGCGCGCAAAGGTCACGGACATGGACAGCGACTGAATCCCCTCTCAAACTGCGATGAAATCCGTAACGCCCAACACTGCAACGAGGTTCCCATCGCATGACCGGCAAAGCATCGCACGATATCGGCTGGATCGGCCTCGGCCGCATGGGCGAGGCCATGGCCGCCCGCCTGGTCAAGGCTGGCCACGGCATCTCGGTATGGAATCGCACCGCGTCGAAGGCCGACCCGCTGGCGAAGATCGGCGCCGAAGTGGTGACCGACAAAGCCGCAATGGCCCATTGCGCCACGGTCTTCACCATGGTCTCGACCACCGACGACCTGAAGGACATATTGTTCGGCAAGGGCGGCGTGCTGACCGGCAATGCCCGACCCAAGCGCGTGGTCGACATGTCGTCGATCTCCGACTCGGGCTCCGCCGAGATCCGCAAAGGACTGGGCGAAGCGGGCGTGGCTTACCTCAGCGCCCCGGTGTCGGGCAATGCCAAGGTCGCCAAGGCGGGCAAGCTTCTGGTCGTGGCCTCCGGTCCGAAGGCCGAATACGACGCCGTGCAGCCGCTGCTGGCGGCGCTCGGACGCTCGGCGATGTATGTCGGCGAAGGCGAGCTTTCGAGGATCTGGAAGATCGCCCACAACACGATGTTCGGGGTCATCATCCATTCCCTCTGCGAGATCACCCTGCTGGCCGAGAAGGCCGGCATCCCGCGCCACGTCTTCCTGGAATCGATCAATCAAAGCGTGCTGGGCTCGATGTACACCCGGTACAAGACGCCGGCGCTGGTGAACCTCGACTTCACCACCACCTTCACGCCCAAGCTGCTGCTGAAGGACATGGAGCTCGGCATGGGCGCCGCCAAGTCGCTCGGCGTGATGATGCCGACCGCCTCGGTGACGCGCGACAGCGTGCTGGCGCTGTCGCATCAATACCCCGGCGACATCGATTTCTCCGTGCTGCTGCTCGAGCTGGCGCGCGCCGCCGGCATGAAGCTGGAACCCGAGAATGTGAAGGTGAGCGATGGCCTGCAATGACGCTGGGGCGCGCGCCCAGCCATGACCAAGCTCCTCCTGAAATCCGGCATCGTCGTCACGCAGGATCCGAAACTCGGCGTGCTGCCGACTGGCGACGTACTCGTTGAAGCTGGCCGCATCGCTGCCGTCGCGCCCAAGCTTGACGCCGATGCCAAGACGATCGACTGCGCCGGCCACTTCGTGCTGCCGGGCCTCATAAACGCCCACATGCACACCTGGCAGACGGCGCTGCGCTCGGTGGCCGCCAACTGGACGTTACTGGAATATTTCCGCCACGTGCATGCCGGCCTCGCCACGGTATTCGTGCCCGACGACATCCACATCGCCACCCTGGCCGGCGCGCTCAATCAGCTCGACCACGGTGTGACGACGCTGGTGGATTGGGCCCACAACAATCCGACGCCCGAGCACACCGATGCCGGCGTGTCCGCGCTGAAGGAAAGCGGCATCCGCGCCGCCTTCTTCCACGGCTCGCCCAAGCCCGATCCCAAGCCCGGCGAGCCGCATTTCTCCGAGGTCCCGCATCCGCGCCGCGAGATCGAGCGCCTGCTGAAAGGCCCGCTGGCCGACCGCGACGCGCTGGTCACGCTCGGCATGGCGGTGCTGGGTCCGCACTATTCGACGCTCGAGGTCAGCACCCACGATTTCGCTCTCGCGAAGGAAATGGGCCTGGTCGCCTCCATGCACCAAGGCGGCGGCGAGGCCAAGACGCCGGGCGGCTGGGAGGCCTTGATGGCGCGGGGCCTGGTCGGTCCGCACATCAATATCGTGCATGGCAACAACCTCACCGACGTCCAGTTGAAAGCCTTCATCGATCTCGGGGTCAGCTTCTCGATCACGCCGGCGAACGAGATGACGCAAGGTCACGGCCATCCCATCACCGGCCGCCTGCGCGCGCTGGGTTCGGCGCCGTCGATCGGCGTCGATCTCGAATCGGCGATCAGCGGCGACATGCTCACGGAGGCGCGCATGGCGCTCGCCTCGCAGCGCGCCCTCGACAACGCAGCGGAACGCGGGCGAAGCGGCGGCATCCCGGCGACCTCGACCGTGCCCGCCGCCGAAGCGCTGGACTGGATCACCACCCGCGGTGCGGCGATGCTCGGCATGGCCGACCGCATCGGCAGCCTGGCGACGGGCAAGCAGGCCGACATCGCGGTGATGTCGCTGGGCCCGCTCGCCATGTGGCCGGTGCACGATGCGGTGGCGTCGGTCGTCATGCAGGGCTCGGGCGCCAGGATGCGCGACGTGCTGGTGGCCGGCAACTTCGTCAAGCGCGACGGCCGGTTGTTGCGCCAGGATCTCGGCGCGGTGCGCAGCAAACTCGCGCAATCGGGCGAACGCATCCTGGCGCGTCTCGATGTCAAAAGCGTCAGCCGCCAGGTTGCCGCTCAATGAAAAGCGACGGGAGGTTTTCAATGCGTCTCATGATGACGGCCCTGGCGGTCGCCCTCGCGGCCTCGGCCGCGCACGGCCAGACCTATCCGACCAAGCCGGTGCATGTCATCGTGCCCTTCACGCCGGGCAGCGCCACCGACGTGGTGGCGCGCACGGTGGCGCAGGCGCTGTCGAGCCGTCTGGGTCAGGTCTTCGTGGTCGAGAACCGACCGGGCGCCGGCGGCACCATCGGCGCGAACATCGTCGCCAAGTCGGCGCCCGATGGCTACACGCTGCTCGTCAACTCGTCGGGCCACACGGTCAATCCTTCGATCTATCCCAGCCTGCCCTTCGACACGGCCAAGGACTTCACAGGCATCAGCCTGCTCGCCGAACAGCCCAACATCCTGGTCGTGGCGCCGTCGAAAAGCTGGAAGACCGCCGCCGATCTGGTGAAGGCGGCCAAGGCCGAGCCCGGCAAGCTCACCTATGCCTCGGCCGGCGCCGGCAGCGCCACCCACATGAACGCCGAGAAGTTCCGCGTGAGCGCCGGCATAGACGCCGTGCACATTCCCTACAAGGGCACGCCCGAAGCGCTGACCGACACGATGAACGGCCGGGTCGACTATTTCTTCGCGCCCGTCATCGCCGCCTTGCCGATGGTCCGCGACAACCGGGTGACGGCGCTGGCCGTCGGCAGCGCCAAGCGCGCCTCGGTGCTGCCCGACGTGCCGACGACCGAGGAGGCGGACTACCCGGGCAGTGCCTACAATTTCTGGGTCGGTATGCTGGCGCCGGCCGGCACGCCGCCCGCCATCGTCGAGCGGCTCAACAAGGAAGTCGTGGCCGCCCTCGCCTCGCCCGAGGTCAAGGATCGGCTGGCCGCGCTTGGCGCCGATGCCGCGCCCATGGCAGC
>JABCYT010000489.1 GCA_013290035.1 Alphaproteobacteria bacterium | reverse complement strand
ACCAGCTCGGTCAGCCGGCCCAGCTCCTTGCCAGCCACCGGCCGGTCGTAGAGCGGCGAATGCAGCACCCCGTCGGCATGCCACAGCGCCAGAAAGGCGTCTCCGTCGCGGGCCGCCCAGGCGGCGGCGAAGCGCGTGACGAAGTCCTGGATATCCATATCGTTCATCGCTGATCTCCTCGGCTACGCGACAGCCCTAGAGGATCGCGCCCGACCGATCTGGCGGAGTTCGGACCCTACATTTGCTTCATAAAAGCCCTTGTTTGCAGGCACCCAGCGCCAAATATCCTCAAAAGGGATTTCATCCGAGGCCTGCGATTCCATGCGAGTAGATGCCCGCCCGCTTCGTGCCATCCTGACCGTGGCGGCGCTTGCATCGACGCTGGCGACCGCCGCGTGCGTCACGACGGAGCCTTCTCCGCCAGCCGCCGCCGCGGCTCCTGGCCTGCCCGAGCCAGCGCCAAGCGCCTACGTCAGCATGTTGCGTAGCCAGGGTGTAGAGACCACCATTCCTTCTCGTGGCAAATTCATCCTGGTCAACATCCCGTCCTACGAGCTGATCGCCTTGCAGGATGGCGTTCCCGCCCTGCGTAGCCGTGTCGTGGTCGGCAAGCCGGCGGCCCCGACCCCGGAACTCCTGTCCTCGATGTTCGCCATCCAGTTCAACCCTGCCTGGACACCGACGCCGTTGATGATCCGCAACGAAGGGCTGCACTACATGCCGCCGGGCCCGCAGAACCCGCTCGGCCGGATGATGTTCGACCTCGACGACGACGAGTTCATCTACCTGCACGACACGAATGAGAAAGGGCTGTTCAAACGCGAGCAGCGCGCCTTGAGCCACGGCTGCGTCCGGGTCGAGCAGGCGCGCGCGCTGGCGGCCTGGGCGCTCGGTGTCTCGGAACAGGAGATCGATGCGATGGTCGCGCGCGGGACGACCTATTCCGTGCCGCTGCCGGACATCATCCCGGTTGCTCTCGTCTACTACACGCGATTTCCCGACGAGGGCGGCCAGGTCGCCTCCTATCCCGACATCTACACCGACCGGCTGGCACAAAAATGAAGCGCGAATGGCGCCCAACAGGCTGATCCTCGATACCGACGGCGGCGTCGATGACGCTCAGGCGCTGCTGCTGTTGATCGCCGCCGGCCGCGCGCCGGACGCCATCACGACCGTGTTCGGCAATGTGAGCCTGGAGTCGGCCACCCGGAACGTGCTCGCCACGCTTGCCCATGCCGGCGCGGCCGTGCCTGTTCACACGGGCGCTGCCCAGCCGCTCGCCCAGGACTGGATCGACGCCCACCATGTCCATGGCGAGGACGGTCTTGGCGGCGCGCCGCGTCCGGCTTCGACCGCCGACACCACCGGATCGGACGCCGTCGGGTTCCTGGTCTCCACCTTGCTGGCCGCGGCGGCGACAGCCGATCCCGTCGATCTCCTGATGATCGGCCCGTTGACCAACCTGGCGCTGGCGCTGCAGCGCGCGCCCGGCATTACCCGCGGCATCGGGCGACTCACCATCATGGGCGGCACGGTCCATGGTCGCGGCAACGTCACGCCCGCGGCCGAGTTCAACATATTCTCCGACCCTGAGGCGGCGGCCATCGTCTTCGGCGCCGCCATCGACACGACGGTCGTCCCCTGGGAACCTTGCCAGGCGCATGCTCTGGCGGGCGACGAGATCGATCGCGTGTTCGCATCCGTGGTCGCCAGCGATTACAAGGCCTTCGCGCACGCCCTGGTGCAGCACGAGCGGAAAAGGCACGTCCGCAACGGCCAGGGAGATTGCCTCTTCTTCATCGATCCCCTGGCGGCTGCCGTCGTCATCGAGCCCGGCATGGTGACGCGATCGCTGCGGGCTTCCCTTGCCGTCGCCCTGGGACCTGGCATGACCCGCGGCATGACGGTCATCGACCCGTCAGGCCGGCTCGGAACGCCCATGGTCACGCTCGTCGAGGAAGTCCGACCCGAGCGTCTGGCGGCACTGTTCGCGGCGTCGGTGGCCTACGCGCCGCCACCCTTCCCGCGGAGTGGCCGCTGACGCCGCCCTAGAAGTCCTCGGGCAGCAGGTCGTACGAGCCTCTGCGTCCGCGCTCGTACACCTTGGAGGCCGTCGCATAGATCCGCGCGCGATTGCGGTCGAAAGCGGTCAGCAGTCCCGCCTCGTCGGACGGCATGTCGGGCTGGATGCGCTTCAAGGCGCCTTCGCCGACGAAGAAGGGGGCCTCCATCGCACCGTCATATCCGGAGAAACGGACGGCGTGCACCGCCGCATCGTAGAAGCGACTTTCGTTTGGAAACCCCAGCGACATTGGCCGGACACTCCTTCGCCACCCCGTGATGACGCGGTCAAAGCGCGAACGCTGGAAAAACCCGGAAGTTGCCGACGGTGCGCCCGTGGGCCGGCAGTGTCCACTGCCAAAGCCCTCAATCGCGCGTGGCCGGACGATGCCGCGCGAGTCGACTGCCCATGACCGTTGCCGCGAGGGCCGCGACGACGAAGCTCACCGGCACCCAGAAGGCCGCGGCGGCGACGTCCGCGCGGTTGAGGCCGCCGGACAGGCCGGCGGCGTTGGCCGCGAGTCCGGCGAGCGCGGCGCCCAGCGCGAAGCCGGTCTGCTGCACGGTGGCGAGCGAGGACGCGGCCCTGTCCTCCTCGCCCATGCGCGCGCCGGTCATGACCCTCTGGGCGATGAAGGCCCAGCAGGCGCCGATGCCCGCGCCGGTCAAGGCGATCGCCGGAAAGACCGCCGGCGCGGGCTCGAGCGGAATCAGCAAGGCAACACCCAGCAGGCCGGCCGCCATCATCACCGGACCGGCCACCAGCAAGCGGTCGGTGCGCTGCGGCGATGCGCCGGCGACGATGAGCGAAACCACCGTCCAGCCGAACGAGGCCCCCGCCACCATGTAACCGGCGCTCAGCGGATCGAGGCCGTGCAGGACCTGCAGGAATATCGGCACGAAGATCTGCAGCGGGCTGTAGGCGATCGACACCAGCAGGGCCAGCCACAGGCCGATGCCGGTGGCCGACTGCAGGGAGAAGGCATCGCTCGGCAGGAGCGGCGCCGCCGCGCGGCGATCGACCATCAGGGTGAGCGCGAGGGCTGCGATGGCGGCCGCGAAGAGGCCGGCCTTGGCGGCAGGATGGGCAGCGACGGCCGTCAGCGACATCGCGGCGATCGCCAGACAGATCAGCGCGACGCGCAGGCCCGGCACGCGCGGCCGCGCGCCGCTGCTCAAGGTCCGCGGCAAGGCACGAAACGCGACCGCCGCCAGGATGCAGGCGAGACCGGCGACGCTGAAGAAGGCGCCGCGCCAGTCGCCGTAGCGCGCGAAGACTCCGCCGGTCAGCGGACCGACCAGGATCGACATGCTCCAGGCGCCCGACAGCAGGGCGAAGGCGCGCGCCCACAGCCGGTCGGGAAAGGTGTTGCGCACCAGCACATAGGCCATCGCGGTCAACAGCCCGCCGCCGAAGCCCTGCACGAAACGGCCGGCGACGATCTGGCCCATCGAGGGCGCCAGCGCACAGGTGAGAGCCCCTGCCCCGAAGATCAGCGCGCCGGCGCAGAACACGTTGCGCGCGCCCACGATGGCCGTGAGGTAGCCGGTGCAGGTGGCCGCCACGATCGACGAAGCGAGGAAAGCACTGCTGGTCCAGCTCATCAGCGTCGCACCGCCGACATCCTCGACGACGCTGGGCAACACCGTGGCCAGCATCAGCACATTCATGGAATGCAGCAGCACGCCGCCCACCAGCACCGCCACCGCCGGCAGCCAGGCAGGCCGGAGCAGCGCGGACCAGCCATCCGTCACCGGGTCTTTGCCCATGGCGACCGTTTCTCCCTCACCGGTCTGCGATTAACTTGTGGCGCGCAGCTTTCCGGTCTAATTTACGAAAGCAATTACTTTAAATAAGTAATCAGTTGCTAAAAGGACCGTCAA
>JABCYT010000488.1 GCA_013290035.1 Alphaproteobacteria bacterium | reverse complement strand
AGCGGTTGATTGTGGTTGGGTCGACGTCCTCCGTCTTGACGCCGCCGAGGTGCAGGAAGCCGAAATGCGAGGTGTCGATGTCGCCCTCGAGCGACTGAAACCAGTTGCACTCGCGCATGTGCACGCGCGTGAGGCGCTCTTCCTCGGGCAGCATCAGCACTTCGACGTTGGGCAGCGACGGCGCTTCCTGGCGCTGGCCCATGTAGGTCCAGATGATCCCGGCGCGCTCGACCACGCGGTAGGCCTTGGCCTTGATGCGGTCCTTGAAATCCTGGGCCGGCGGCACGTTCGGCGTGTCGAGGCAATTGCCTTCGACGTCGAATTTCCAGCCGTGATAGACGCAGCGCAGGCCGCCTTCCTCGTTGCGCCCGAAGAACAGCGAGGCGCAGCGGTGCGGACAGCGATGCTCCATGATGCCGACCCGGCCCTCGGTGTCGCGGAAGGCGATGAGCTGTTCGCCGAGCAGCATGAGCCGCATCGGCTCGCCGTCGGCTTTCAGTTCCGAGGAGAGACAGGCGGGAATCCAGTATTCGCGCATCAGATTGCCCATGGGCGTGCCGGGCCCAACGCGCGTCAGCATCTCGTTGTTGGCTGCAGTTAGCATGGTTTCCTCCAGATTCGTCCGCATACCGAACGTTCGTACGATGATAGCAAAAGCCAGTAAAACCGGCAACGAAAGCGAACGCGAAGTTGCCTCCCCAGCTCTGCTGGGGAGGTGGCCCGTCATACGGGCCGGAGGGGTCAGGAGCTTCATCGCTGCTGCTCATGACCCCTCCGTCCGCTTCGCGGACACCTCCCCTCGCAAGCGAGGGGAGGAAGAGTTTCCTAGACTCCCGCCGGCTTGCGCGGCGGCCACAGGCGGGCGAGATCGCCCGTGGGATTGGAGTAGGTCGGAAAATCCGATTTGCCGCGCGACTCGTGGAAGTGGGCGAGCGCCCACACGACGGTCGGAAAGGCGAGCTGCTCCCACGGGATGTCGGCCCATTCGACCAGCGCCACTTCCTCGCTCTCGACGCCAGCCGCCACGTCGGCGCTCAGCAGCCGCGCGCGATACATGATCTGCACCTGGCCGATGCGGGCCACGCTGTACATGGCGAGCAGGCGCTCGATCTCGATGCTGGCGCAGGCTTCTTCGCGGGCCTCGCGCTCGGCCGCCTGCTCGGTCGTCTCGCCGAGCTCCATGTAGCCGGCCGGCACGGTCCAGTAGCCCTTGCGCGGTTCGATCGCCCGCTTGGCGAGCAGGATCCGATCGCCCCAGGTACACACCGCGCCGGCGACGATCTTGGGGTTTTGATAGTGGACGAACTCGCACCGCGCGCAGACCAGCCGTTCGCGGTTGTCGCCGTCGGGGACGCGCTTCTCGAAATGATCGGGCGGATCCCAGGGCAGCCGCGGTCGATCGGGCGCGGCAGAGGGCGGGGACGGCGGCGTGGTCATCGCCTCCGCTCTTACGCCGCCCGTACCAGGGCCGCAACGCCGGGCAGGGTCTTGCCTTCCATCCATTCCAGGAAGGCGCCGCCCGCGGTCGAGACGTAGGAGAATTTGTCCTCGACGCCAGCGGCGGCGAGGGCCGCCACCGTGTCGCCGCCGCCCGCCACCGACAGAAGCTTGCCCGCACTCGTCAGCCGAGCGATGGCCTCGGCCAGCGCGACGGTCCCTGCATCGAACGGTTTCATCTCGAAGGCGCCCAGCGGTCCGTTCCACACCAGGGTTTCGCAATCGGCCAACTCAGCGAGATAAAGCGCGATCGACCTGGGACCGACATCGAGGATCATCTGGTCGTCGGGACAGGCAGCGAGGTCGACCACCCGATGGGGCGCATTGGCCTTGAATTCGCCGGCGACGACAGCGTCGACCGGCAGCAGGACCTTGCACTTGGCGGCCTTGGCCTTGGCCAGGATGTCGAGGGCGGTCGGCGCCAGCTCCTTCTCGCACAGCGACTTGCCGACCTTGATCCCCTGGGCGTGCAGGAAAGTATTCGCCATGCCGCCGCCGATGATCAGCTTGTCGACGCGGCCGACCAGATTGCCCAGAAGGTCGAGCTTGCTGGAGACCTTGGCGCCGCCGACCACGGCGCACACCGGCCGCTTGGGGTTGCCGAGCGCCTTCTCGAGCGCCTCGAGTTCGGCCTGCATCAGCCGGCCCGCTGCGGCGGGCAGGCGATTGGCGAGACCCTCGGTCGAAGCATGCGCGCGATGCGCCGCGGAGAAGGCGTCGTTCACATAGACGTCGCCCAGCACCGACAGCTTGTCGATGAAGGCGGAGTCGTTCTTTTCCTCTTCCTTGTGGAAGCGCAGATTTTCCAGCAGCAGCACCTCGCCGGGCTTCAGTGCGCGCACAGCGTCCTCGGCCAGCGGACCGATGCAGTCCGCGGCGAAGGCGACCGGCTTGCCCAGCGCCTTGGACAGGGGGGCGACGAGCGGCTTCAACGACAGTTCCGGCACGCGCTTGCCGTCGGGCCGGCCGAAGTGGCTGAGCACGATCACCTTGGCGCCCTTGGCGGCAAGCTCGGCGAGCGTCGGCGCGGCGCGCTCGATGCGCGTTGCGTCGGTCACCTGGCCGTTCTTCATCGGCACGTTGAGGTCGACGCGCACCAGCACGCGCTTGCCGGACACGTCAATGGAATCGATCGTCTTGAAGCTCACACTGGGCATGCACCTGCTCTTGCGATCACCGTTTGCGAATGACGAATATCAGCACATCGCCTTCGCGACGACTCGAAACCAGCTCGTGGCCTGTCTGCCTGCAGTAGGCGGGAAAGTCCTGCTCCGCGGCAGGGTCGGTGGCGCGCACGGTGAGCTCGCCGCCAGCCGGCAGCTCGCGCAGCTTGCGGTTGGCGCGCAGCACCGGCAGCGGGCAGAGAAGCCCCGTCGCGTCGTATTCGAGCGTTTCCGTCACGATTGTCTCAATTCTGGGGGTGATAATACTTCATGGCTTCGGGAAGCCACCGGCGAATATCGGCGAGCCGCGTGGTGTCCGCCGGATGCGTGCTCAACCATTCCGCTTGCCGACGTCCGGTGCTGGCGGCGTGCATGCGCTCCCACACCGCGATCGCCTCGCGTGGATCGTAGCCGGCCAGCGCCATCAGCACGAGGCCGATGCGATCGGCCTCCGCTTCCTGCGCCCGCGACATCGGCAGGATGAAGCCCACCGTCGCCCCGGCGCCGAGCGCCGCCATCATCGCCGGCACATAGGCTCGGCTGCGTCCGCTCAAGGTCGCCGAGAGCGCGACGGCGGCGGCCGTGGCCCCGACTTGCGCCACCATCTGATCGCTCATGCGCTCCGCACCGTGGCGTGCCAGGGCGTGCGCCACTTCATGGCCGATCACGACGGCCAATCCTGCCTCGGTCTTGGTGAGCGCCAGGAGGCCGCTGTAGACCACGACCTTGCCGCCGGGCAGGCAGAAGGCATTCAGCTCGTTCTTGTCGACGGTCTTGAATTCCCAGCGAAAGCGCGGGGCGCGCCACAGATCGTTGGGCGGCCGTTCGGCCGCCGCGGCGATGCGCCGGCCGACCTTCTCGACCAGCGCGTTGGTCTCGGCATCGTAGGACAGGGATTCCTTGGAGAGCACCTGCTGGTAGGCCTGCAGGCCCATCTGGCGCTCTTCGCTTTCGCTCACCAGCATCATCTGCGAACGGCCGGTGACCGGCGCCGACTGGCAGGCGGCAAGGAGCGCGGCAACGCCGCACAGAGCCAGCAGCGATCGCAGAGCAGGGCGCATGCGCCGGACTCTAGTGGCGGCGGCTGATCAGGTCGAGAGGAAGCCCGGGCCGCCGCGGCGCTTGAGTTCGTGGCCGGCGTCGCGGCCCAGCATCTCGGCATCGGCGGCCGTGCCGCGCCGCTCCGTCGCGATCAGCTCCGAGCCGTCGGGCTTCACGATCAGGCCGCGCAGATGCAGACCGTCCGCGGTGAGAATCGCATGACCGGCGATCGGCGTACGGCACGAGCCGTCGAG